>JACDBF010000084.1 GCA_013695055.1 Actinomycetota bacterium | reverse complement strand
AGGTGTAGGGAATATCGGCGAGCTCCAAGAGTCCTTGGAGGGTCCCGTCTTCACCGTAGGTTCCGTGCACCGCCGGGACGGCGACATCAAGAGGGATCGTCCTCGACCTCCTAAATCCGCTCCCGGGCAAATACAGACCTCGCAATCTCGTGCTTGGAGAAATGAATGCCTCTTCGCCGGCCTTCTCCCAACCACGCTGCCGGTAGACCGATAGATCGTTCAACGCCTCGGAGCTGAACCAGCGGCCCTCCCTTGTTATGTATATGGGCACGACCTCGTGGCGGGCCGCGAGAACCGCCATTAATTGATGAGCCGAGATGATCGAAACATCGTGTTCGACCGAGCGGCCTCCGAAGATCACGCCTACCGAGAGTCTGGACATGGAGCCTGAAAGTGTAGTGGCTGGGTGCCCGGATCCCCAGGCGCCGGATGGATCAGGTCTCGTAATGGTCCGGGAGGTCGTTTTCGAACAGAACGACATCTCCCGGGCCCAGCAGTGAGGCCAGCTCGGTTTGAGCCCGGGCCAAGGAATCAACCGCGGTGATGCGAGCGTAGGTGCGCGCGCGCTGGGCTCCGGCCAAGAGCGCCTCTCGATTCTCGGGGGCCACTACGATCACCGCATCGGCTGTGCGCGCAGCCCGCTCGCCGAGCTCTTCGTTCGCCTCCTTTTGCAGCGGACCAAGCTCGACGATTCCCGGGGTCACTACCACCCTTTTGCGCGCGGGCATCGAAGCAAGCACCTCGAGCGCGGCGGCCGCTCCCTCGGGATTGGAGTTGTAGGCGTCGTCGATCACCGTGATGCCTCCATCTCCATGAATGATCTGAAGGCGATGATCTACCGGCGCCAGGCCCTCGATTGGGTCTCTAAGGCTCACAAGATCGCGTCCTACGGTCACCGCCACTGCAACTGCGGCAAGGACGTGGCCGAGCGCGTGGCGGCCGAGCAATCGAACGCCCACCCTCAATGCCTCGGATCCATGCACGATCGTGAGGTTCGTGCCCCGCTGAGTGGTCTCTGTTCCGGTCGCGGTTACCTCCGGTTCACCGACCGGATCAAGGCCGTAGCGCACGACTCGCACCCTCGTCGTCTTGTTCGCAAGCTCCCGTACGCGGGGATCATCGACGTTCATCACCGCCGTTCCCGTCGGCGAAAGCGCATCTACGATCTCGTACTTCGCTCGTTCTATCTGTTCGATGGACCCGAAGGTCTCGACGTGGGCCGGCCCTATGGAAGTGAGCACCGCAATCTCAGGACTGACGAGCTCGCAGAGCTCACGCACGTCGCCGGTGCGCCGGGCACCCATCTCGACTACGAGGATCTTGTGTCCGGGCTCGAGCTGCTCGTTGATAGTGCGGATAACCCCAAGTGGCGTGTTGTAGGAAGCGGGAGTAGCGAGCACGTCTCCTGCGACGCCTACCAAGCTCTGGACGGCGAACTTGGTGGACGTCTTGCCGAATGATCCCGTCACGCCGATTACCAGAGGGTCTATGTTCGCGAGCTTGCGGCGCGCTGCTGCTTCGAAGCGCCCGTTGATGAGCGTTTGCACCGGGCGCATGAACCTGTCCGCCGCAATCAGCAGGTGCGGCGCACCGACAAAGCACGCTCCGGTCATTACAGCCCAGATCGCCACGTCGGCCGGCCAGCCTCCGAGCGTCAAGTGAGCGATTCCAGGGACCACCAGCACGAGAACGAAACAGAAGAAAAGAGACCCTGCGAGCAGACGCCATGCTCGCCCAGTCATTGCAAGAGGCTTCTTCTGCGAAAGCGAACGCAGAAACAACCATCGCCTGCGATCCGCCTTCACCCATCTAAGGAGATTGGGCGCCACATAGCTTTCGAGTTGAAAGACATGCAGCGCCCGTTTGAGCCTAAAGAACTGCAGCACCAAGAAAGCTGGAACCAGGACCAGGATGATGGTGCGAAGCAATATCGAATAAGCGAAGAAGGGATCCGAGCGACCCATCAAGTCACCGAAGCACCAAAGAAATGGCGCGTTATCTGGCAGAAGCGATTCGGCTCGTCGAGATATGCAAAATGTCCTGCGCCCTCGAACAGCACGAGGCCCGCATCGGGAATCAGCTTCTCCATCGTCTTTCCGTGAGCCACGGGAACAGCATCGTCATCAGTGCCCCACACGAGCAAGGTAGGGGACTGCACGAGCGGCAGGATCTCGGTGACATCCTCATTCACCACTTTGACGAATATCTCCCGAAGAGCCCCGGCGTTCTCGTAATCGCTGGACGCGATGCGCGCATAGAGGGCCCTCTTCAACCGGCGCCCCATCGGTCCCGCTTTTCCGATAGGCCGGGCGACGCGAGCCGTCATTCGCTTAGCCCGCACGGACAGGGAAGGAGCCGACCGCAGCCCCGAAGACCCTTGCAGCACCATCTTCGCAATCGTTTCAGGATGAGCCGCCGAGAGGCAAAGAGCGGTTTTGGCGCCGAAGGAATGTCCCACGAAGTGGGCTCGCTCCACCCCCAGTGAGCCCATGACCGAGAGCACGAAAGCGGCGTACTCGTCGGTGCCCCAAACCCCACGGGGAGCGGGCGACTCTCCGAAACCTGGAAGGTCGAGTCCGATGACTCGGAATGAAGTGCTCAGACAACGGATCACCGGCGTCATGGATTCGATCCGGCCCCCCCAGCCGTGCAGAACCACAACGGGCTCACCGTCGCCAGACAGGAGCGCGCGCGCGCGTTGGCCCCCGACTTCTATGAAGGAGAATTCTTGACTCATCGAAACCTGAGTATCGCCCGGAGGCTCGTGGTGCGCATCCCGGGCCTCAGATGAGTCGATTTGTGGCTAGCTCTCCGCGGTCGGCGCGTCGAGGCTCAACTGCAACAGGTCCTCGAGGACAATCTCGACATCGGCCACGGACTCCTTTGGAACGAAGGCATCAGCCCACTCGGGTTTGCTACCAAAGGCGTTGGAAAAGGCCAGCACCTTCGTCTCTGGAGAGAGATCCCGGAGCAGTCGGGCGGCCGCATCCCCCTTCATTCGAGGCATCTCTTGATCCAGAATCACCAAGGCCGGTCTGCGGTCTCGCACAAGGGTCAAAGCCTCCAACCCATCGGCTGCCTCGCCGACGATATCGAAGGAGGCCTGACCGAGCAGCACCGAGAGGACTTGACGGACATTGGGGTCGTCGTCGACGATCACGACTGTCCTATCCATGAGTTGTGGTTGCCTCCCGCATCCTCCCGACATCGCTAGCCCCAGGTTAAAGACTCAAGCGACGGTCGGCCGGATTTATGGATAAGTAAGCGAGGCAAAGTCCTAAAGCTTGTACGTCAAGGTTGCAAGGTTGTGGTCATCTCCGCCTAGGAGGCCTGCGAGAACGACGATGCTGACGCGCCTTGGGATTCTTGCGCCGTCTTTCGGGCTGACTGGGCGCGGGTCGGGGGCGTTCGTCTTGCGCCTTGGTCACCGCTTCGAGGATCGCTCGCGTGGCCGTTGCGTCCTTTTCGCCTCCGCTCAGGAGCAGCTGCAGCAGGACGGACCGCTCGAACTCCTCGGTCGACGATGTCACTTTCTGACGCGAGCCTTGGGGCGTATCCCACTCCGCGATGATGCGGCCGGAATAGGGCACTCCTACTCGCAGCGGGATCGTACCCACCTTCCCTTGCCAAATAAGCTCGCCTGCTTCCACTGAAATCCGCCCTTCCCGCGTGTTCCGAAGTGACGACGCGACCTTGATTCCGGCGTCGTGACCCAATCCTCCGTAGATCCGATCGCCATAGATCTGTTTCGAGATTGGGCCTGCTGCTATAGGTTACCAGCCGGATCGGCCAGGCGGGCAACTGAATGCAATTGGGACAACCCACCGCCATCACAGCAGCGCGCGGTAAACAAGTCCCGCGAACGCGCTGCCCAAAACGACAGGGAGCACGTTCCACCGATAACGCCACAGTCCAACGAAGGCGACGAGGGCGAGCATTGTCGCAAACACATCGATCGACGAGACTCGAGGCACCGGAAAGTCCAGCCACGAACGCTCGACGCGCGTCGTTTCAGAGAAGAGCGCGACTATGGCGAAGCCGGCGGCGAGATTCAAGATCACTCCGACCACTGCGGCGGTGATCGACGACAGCGCAGAGTTGAGAGCAGCATTGCCGCGCAAGCGCTCGATGTAAGGAGCGCCCAAGAAGATCCACAAGAAACATGGAGCAAAGGTCGCCCACACGGTCACCAGCGCTCCGAGCGTCCCGGCCAAGACGGGATGGAGGCCCCCCGGTGATCCGTAAGCTCCCAGAAATCCCACGAACTCCGTGACCATGATGAGGGGGCCGGGAGTCGACTCGGCCAGTCCCAGCCCTGCCACCATCTGGCCCGGCTGCAGCCACCCGAAGTGCTGCACGGCCGCCTGATTGATGTAAGCCAGCACCGCATAGGCTCCCCCAAAAGTCACCAGCGCGGTTTGGCTGAAGAACACCGCCTCCTGGCTCAATGTATCGCCGCGCCCGCGCACCGCCACCACGAGGGCAAGCGGCCCCCACCACACAGCCAGCCCAATCGCCAAGACCTTCAAAGTGCGGCTCATCGTCGGTCGCGCCTTTTTCGTCATCTCCGCGTCCCCTATCAGCGCGCCCTCATCCTCAGGCACATGCTCCGGCAAGGGGAAGGCTTGAGGCCTCAAGCGGGGACCCATCGTTCCGATCAATGCCGCCGCGAGGACGATGGCGGGGAAAGGTACCTGAAAAAAGAAGATCGCGACGAATGCCGCGGCTGCTGTACCGAACATCGCGGGCGTCTTGAGAGCCTTGGCCCCCACACGAATGACGGCCGAAGCGACGATTGCAATGACTGCTCCCTGCAGCCCGTAGAAGATCGCGGCGATCCAGCCGATATCACCGTGAACGACGTAGGTCCACGAGAGTCCGAGCATCAAGAAGAACGCCGGGAGCACGAACAGGACGCCGGCGACGATTCCCCCGAGCGTTCCGTTCAGGAGCCAGCCGAGATAGATGGCCAGCTGCTGCGCCTCCGGGCCGGGCAAGAGCACGCAGAAGTTGAGCGCATGCAGGAA
>JACDBF010000064.1 GCA_013695055.1 Actinomycetota bacterium | reverse complement strand
CCGAACGCCGATAGAGGTCTACAACGGAGGTTTTCACAATCGAGACGAACGCATCCACTCGGATGATCTCGCCTACGCCACCAGATTTCACATCTACGCAGCGGAACGCTTGCTGGGAAATGCTTCGTCGTGACCGTTATCGGCCCCCGGTGATGCCTCAAAGCGCATTCATGCGGTGCGCGCTCTAGGCGAACAGGGGGGCCCGGTGGCTTGCTCCCTCCCCATTCGGTCGCCTCTCGATCTGGTTCGCACTTTGGCGCTGCATAGGAGGGGCCGCGGCGATCCCACCATGCGTTGTGGGCGCGATGAAATATGGCGCGCCACGCGCACTCCTCTCGGACCGGCTTGCCTTCACTTACGCGTCTCTGCAGGCAGGCTGGAAGTGCGGGCGTGGGGGCCAGGCGGGCTGTGGGCGCTCGAGTCTGCGCCGGATCTCGTGGGAGCTGCCGATGACGACTCTGGATTCGAGACTCGTCATCCGATCGTTGGAGATCTGAGGCGAAGGTATGCCGGGATTCGACTTGGGCGGACGGGGGCGGTGATCGAGGCCCTGGTGCCCGCGATCCTCGAGCAAAAGATCACCGGGGTAGAAGCTCGGCGCGTATGGCGCAGATTGGTTCTGCGTTTCGGCGAACGTGCCCCCGGGCCGAGCGGGCTGTTCGTACCTCCTGCCCCCGATCTCCTGGCTCGCCAGCCCTACTATTCGTTCCACCCGGTGGGCATCGAGCGCCGGCGAGCGGAGCTCATTCGGGCGGCGTGCGAGCGCACCGCGTGGCTCGAGCGAGCCGCGGAGCTTCCCCGTGAGGTTGCCTAGGTCGGACTGCGCGCCTTCGGCGATGCCGACGCCGTTTCGGTTGGGGACTATCACGTTCCGAATCTGGTGACATGGGCCCTGGCCGGAGAATCCCGGGGGTCTGACCGGCGAATGCTCGAGCTGCTCGAACCATATTCCGGTCATCGCGCGCGCGTCATTCGCCTGCTTGAGTCGAGTGGCATCACGGCCCCTCGCTACGGACCGCGCGCTTCGGCGCGCGACATCTCCTGCCTGTAAGCCTATTCGTATCGCACGGCGCGTCGGGGGCGGGCTTCTAGATCAACTTGTTGACGTCCTAGTATCAGTCCGCGAGTCATCGTGGATGGGGGCTTTTCGCTTCTTGAGAAAGCCCCCGGGCCGCTTGTGACTTACCGCAAGGATCTCGGTCACGATCGCCGCTGCGATTTCCTCCGGCGTTTCACTTCCGATGTCGAGGCCCGCCGGTCCGTGGATCTTGGACAGGTCTTCGTCCGACGCTCGTACGCCGTTGCGCCCGAGGTCTTCGAGGAGGCGTTCGAGCCTGGCGCCGGGCCCAAGCGTCCCAACATAGGCTGCCTCGGTTCTCAGGAACGACCGCAAATAGGCTTTATCTCTCAAGAAGTTGTGGCTCATGATGACGACGTTGGTGCGCCGGTCGACGCCGACGGCGTCCGTCACCTCGTCCGGCCGTGCGAGGACGAGCTCCTTTGCTCCTGGGAACCGCTTCGGATCCAGGAGCTCCTTCCGGTCGTCCACCACGAGGACGCGCCACCCCAAGCTGGACGCAAGTTGCACCAGAGGGATTGCGTCGTGGCCCGCCCCACAAACGAGCAGGCGTAAGGGCGGCTCGAGGACCTCTATGAACAAGCGGAGCTCGCCGTCTTCGAGAGTAAGCGAGCGCATCTCCGTGTGGCCCAGCGACAGCGCGTTCGCGGCGGCCTCGGTAACCGCATCGTATGCAGCCTGAGACCCAAGGCTGCCCTGTCGGTCGTTACCGGGGTACACCAGCAAGCGCGCACCCAGCGCGATCGCGGACGCGCTCGACTCGATCACCGTTGCCATTGCGAGAGGGCGTTCCTCTTCGATCGCCAGACGGAGAGCGTCGGCAACGCCGGCCGCGTTGTCGGTGGGCTCGAGGAACACCTCGATTGCACCATTGCAACCCATCCCCCAGCCCCAGACAACTTCATCGTCGTCGGTGAGATCGAAGAACGTGAGACGTGGAAAGCCTTCGTCCATGACCGATTGCGCGAGCTGCTCGACCTCGTCCTCGAGACATCCGCCGGAGAGATTCCCCACCACTTCGCCAGAGTCCGAGACCAAGAGCCTGGCCCCCGGCCGGCGGTAAGTTGATCCTCGAACTGAGACAATGGTGGCAAGCACCATCCGCTCGCCTCTTTCTCGTAATGAAGTTATCGCAGAGAGAACGTCGTTTGCCTCGCTCACGCTTATGCCCGGCTCCTGTAGGTAATCAGTTGGACGCTAATCGGCTCCCATGTAGGGGTAGCGATAGTCGGTCGGAGGAACAAAGGTTTCCTTGATCGTGCGAGGACTCACCCACCGGATGAGATTCCACATCGAGCCCGCTTTGTCGTTGGTCCCCGATCTTCTCGCGCCCCCGAAGGGCTGCTGGCCCACCACAGCCCCGGTGGGCTTGTCGTTGACGTAGAAGTTGCCCGCTGCAAAACGCAGCCGGTCGCGCGCTACGACGACCGCGGCCTTGTCGTTCGCGAACACGGCGCCCGTAAGCCCGTAGGGACTCGTCGAATCGACGAGGTCGAGCGTTTCCTCGTACTCGTTCTCGGGATAGACATACGCGGTGACGATCGGGCCGAACAACTCTTCTGAGAGAAACTGCGAACCTGGATCTTCGGCGCGGATGACGGTTGGCGAGACGAAGTAACCGGTGGCGTCGTCGATCTTGCCTCCGGTCACGACTTCGGTGCCGGTGCCGGACTTCGCTTTCTTGAGCGCGTCGGCGTGCTTGTTGAAGGCTCGGTCGTCGATGACGGCCCCCATGAAGTTCTCGAAGTCTGAAACATCGCCCATCTTGATCTCGGGAATCTCGTCGCTCAGGCGTTCCTTTAGCGACGTCCATAGGTTGGACGGAACGTACACGCGCGACGCAGCCGAGCACTTCTGGCCTTGGTATTCGAACGAGCCCCGCACGATGGCGGTGGCGAGAGCATCGACGGTCGCGCTGGTGTGCGCAACGATGAAGTCCTTTCCTCCGGTTTCGCCCACGATGCGCGGGAAGCTCTTGTAGTTGGAGATATTTTCCCCGACCTTGCGCCACATCCAATCGAAAGTGGCGGTCGAGCCGGTGAAGTTGATTCCGGCGAAATCGGGATGGGAGAATGCGGTCTCACCGATCTCGGGACCGGCGCCGTGGACCATGTTGACGACTCCGTTGGGCAGGCCCGCCTCCTGTAAGAGCTTCATGAGGTAGTGGGCCGAATAGGCCTGAGTGAGAGACGGCTTCCACACGACCGTGTTGCCCATGAGAGCGGGCCCCGTGGCGAGGTTGGCGGCGAT
>JACDBF010000045.1 GCA_013695055.1 Actinomycetota bacterium | reverse complement strand
GCACGAGCTCGTCGCGCTCGTCCGGGCGGGCGCGAAGTTCAAGAGCGGCAAGTTGGTGGAGGCAGATCAAGACGAGAAGGACGCCGCGTGATCAAAGTTCCATTCCACAACTCCTGACTATTTCTCTCAGGCGTAGCCCGACAAGGTTTGATGTCTTGGCGGACATCCAACCCGTACAAGTGAGCGCAGTAGTGCTTGAGAAAACACCTACTCCCAAGGCCGTCCACCGAGTCGCTCCAGGTGTCAGAGATGACCACGGTAGCTATCGCGACCTCACGTACGAGTTCCCGGTGCCGCTCGGACAGTTCGCTCGCAAGGTGGCGGATCTTCGATGCTGCTCGACCTTCATTCAGGACCGCCAGGAGGTCTAGGTCGGAGGTGGGTGGAGTAGCCATCCCGGTTGCCACGCTCCCGTAGAGATAGATGGCGAGGATGTCGTCATCAACCGACGCGAGCGCAGGGATGATCTCGTCGATCACCGCGCCGTACTTCGCAGGGATTCGATCCGGATGCACACCCGTAGTGATGCACTTGTCCGGCCCTATTCCCTCACGAGGATCGAAGGTCATCTCCGGATCATTATGCAGGCCTGCCCCGTGACCAGCGAAGACGGAACGATCCTCCCTCTGTATCCCGCTCGCTGTGGTCGGACTGCGTCCGCCGCCCGGGCCGCGAACGGGCGCTGCTCGGTACCCTTGAACGATGATGGTCGACAGACGGTTCCGGCGAGCGCACTTCATCCTGGGGCTTGAGGGTCTCGCGATCTTGCGGCGGTGGTGGCTCGATCCTGAAGCAGTAGAGGCGCGCGCCAAGGAGATGGCTGACGTCCTTGCGAGGATGGACGAGGACGAGTTCCTGTCGGGTTCGCGCGACGTGCCCGAGACCGGTCTGCTGGAGGGCTATTCGGCGTGGTCGGAGACGTACGACGACCTCTTCAATCCCGTGGTGGAGGCGGAGGAGCGGGCGATTAAGCCGCTGCTAGATGAGCTCACGGGCTTGGTTGCGGATATCGGTTGCGGGACTGGCCAGCATACCAAGTATCTGAAGGACCGGGGGGCGACTGTCCTAGGGGTGGATCAGTCCCCGGAAATGCTCGCGCGGGCCAGAAACGAGGACTCCGATCTTCGACTGTGTCAAGCCGAGCTGCTGTCCCTTCCGTTCCCCGATGCCACGTTCGACGGGGCAGTGTGCGCCCTCGTGTTGGCCCACTTCGACGACCTCGAGCCTGCTTTGGCAGAGATCGAGCGCGTTGTGCGGAACCGAGGAAGCATCGTGATCTCGGACATCCACCCGTTTGCTGTGGCCCTAGGAGGACACGCCGCCTACGCCGACTCTCACGAGAGATTCGGCGTCATCCGCAACTACTTCCATCCCCATAGCGCCTACCTGAAGGTGTTCAGGAGCCTCCAGCTAGAGGTTGAGGCTTGCGTGGAACCAGTATGGACGGAGCACGAGCTTCAAGCGATGCTGTTCTCTGAGGCACCCGATGTCGCGGATAAAGCCGTCGCCGGAATGCCCATCGTTCTAACTTGGCAGTTGCGAGTGACGAAGGCGCGATGAGGCTCGTGTCCTGTTAAGGCCGTGCCCGTGGGCGTCGTTTGGATGGCGGCCGACGTTGGCGTTGGTACGGCGCTTTGAGCAGCGCCGACCAGTGTGGATCGGTCTCGCGTTTCCCAAAGCGAGGCCTACCAAGCGAGAGAGCGCCTTCACGAGAGAGCTGCGCGTCCGTCACGACAGGATCGATCGCCACGGCGTCGTCACGATCCGCTACAAGAGCAAGCTGCATCACATCGGCATGGGACGAGCGCTCAATGGAACCCGCATCATCCTGCTCGTCGCAAGCCGGAACATCAGGATCATCACCACCGAAGGACGGCTCTTGCGGAACTTCGAGCTCGACCCGAGCAGGGACTATCAGCCTCGGAGCCTCGGCTGAGGTGTCCACTATGCTCCCCGACACCCGTCCACGATGGCCCGCGACATCACAAGTGTGCCCCCGGTGGGATTCGAACCCACACTGTGGGCATTTTAAGTGCCCTTCCTCTACCGATTGGGATACGGGGGCCCGCCGGCCCATGATCTCAGATGAGGGGCCAGGGCAGGTGGTGGTAGTCGTCGCCCGGGTAGGGGAACCGGCCCTCGGACAACAACGCGGATGTCCGGGCCATGGTGGCCCGCCTTTCGGACTGGGACAGCAAGGACTCGAGCTCGCCCCCGAGGGCCGCATCGTCCGAGAGCAGCTCGCGAAGGCACTCCAGCCGGGCCCGAGTGGAGGCGTCCAGTGGATCGGTTGCGAACGTCCAGATGACGGTGCGGAGCTTCGGCTCGATGTTGAAGGAGAGGCCGTGGTCGACGGCCCACAAATTGCCCTCGCTGTCTTCGAGCACGTGTCCGGCCTTGCGATCCGCATTGTTGATAACCACGTCGAAAGC
>JACDBF010000032.1 GCA_013695055.1 Actinomycetota bacterium | reverse complement strand
AAGTGCGTGCGCTCATCTGGGGCAAGGGTGACGACGATCTCATCGGCTTCTGCATCGTCGTCGGCACCATGCTTCACGGCATTGCCACCGGCAATTGCCTCCCCGCATCGGTTCCGCTCGTGTGCGTGGACATCAATCAAGCCACGGTCACCAAGCTCATGGATCGGGGCTCGTGGCAATCGATCGGGATCATCACCGACGTTGGGCTCTTCATAAGGGTGCTCGCAGAACGCCTCGGCCCCAACGAGGTGAGACGTGCGAGCGAAGAGGCCGACGTCCGCCGGGCCGGATCGCAAACGCGCACGTAAGAAACCGGGCGAATGGGGCAGCCGGGCCCCGGTGGTCAGAGGTTTAGGCGCTCCTTGAGGGCCTCGGCTAGGGTCGGGCTCGTCGTGTCCTCGAGCTCGTAGACCGCCCGGTAGGCGGGCTTGTCCAGATCTATGACCTTGCGCAAATCGATGGGCGTGGCGATCAGAACGACATCGGCATCGGACGCGTTGATCGTCTCAGACAGCTCGCGCCGCTGCTCGTCCGAATAGCCCATTGCCGGCAAGAGCGGACCGATGTGGGGGAAGCGCTCGTAGACGCCCTTGATGCTTCCGACCGCGAGCTCGCGCGGGTCGACCAATGTCGCGCCGGCCCGGCGGGCGGCGACCACTCCGGCCCCATAAGCCATCTCGCCATGAGTGAGCGTGGGACCGTCCTCGACCACGAGCACCTTCTTGCCGTCGAGCGAGGCCCCTTCCTCGACTGTGATCGGCGAGCGAGCCTCGACGATCGTGGCCTTGGGATTGAGCGACGAGATCGTTTTTCGAAGCTCGTCTACGGCCCCCTTCTCCGCCGAGTCGATCTTGTTGATCACGACGATGTCGCCCATACGAAGATTGGCCTCGCCCGGGTGGTACGAAGTTTCGTGTCCGAGGCGCAAGGGATCGGCAACCACGACGTGAACGTCGGGGATGTAGAAGGGAAGGTCGTTGTTGCCGCCGTCCCACACGACGACGTCGGCCTCCTTCTGCGCCGACTCGAGGATGCGTCCGTAGTCGACGCCCGCATAAACGATCGAACCTTGCGCGAGATGCGGCTCGTATTCCTCGCGCTCCTCGATCGTGCAGTCGGCGGCGAGAAGATCATCATACGTCTCGAAACGCTGAACGGCCTGCTTGGCGAGATCGCCGTAGGGCATGGGGTGGCGGACAACTGCGATCTTCTTGCCCGCGTTCTTGAGGATGCCGGAAACCGCGCGCGTCGTCTGCGACTTCCCGCTGCCCGTGCGCACCGCCGCCACTGCAACCACCGGAACGTCTGCTGCGATCATGGTCGACCTCGGGCCCAGCAGCATGTAGTCGGCGCCCGCGGCGAGAACCTGAGAGGCCTTGTGCATCACATACTCATGGGAGACATCGGAGTAGGAAAAGACCACTTCGTCGACTTCGAGGCGATCGATGAGGTCCTCGAGCTCTTCTTCGGGGTGTATGGGAATCCCCTCGGGATAGAGGTCGCCGGCGAGCTCGCCGGGGTACCTCCTGCCCTCGATCCCGGGAATCTGCGTCGCCGTAAAGGCAACGACCTCGAAGCGCCCCACGTCCCTGAAGGCCGTATTGAAGTTGTGGAAGTCCCGGCCCGCAGCCCCCATGATGAGGATTCGTCGTCTCGCACCGTCTTGGTTAGCCATAGAGGCGGGACTTTACAACGGAACCATAGGAGCGCGATTGGGGGCCAGGAAACTAACCAAGCGAGGGATCAAGCGGCGCGCGCAGATCATCGGGACCGCCTTCACTCTCTTTGCCGAGCAGGGTTACCACGGGACCACCGTGGGAGACATCTGTGACGCCTTAGGGGTGGGCAAGGGGGTCTTCTACTGGTACTTCGAATCCAAAGAAGCGCTCTTCAAAGAGCTGCTCCAAAGCTCTTTGTTTCAGCTCAGGCGGGCACAGCACGCGGCCATCGAAGGAATCGAAGATCCGCGCGTTCGCATCGAGTGCGGGATCAGGGCATCGATCGACTTCTTCCGGGCCGATCCCGGGCTCCTGTCGCTGATACGTATCGCGGCTCGCTATGAGGAGTTCGCCTCCTTCGTGAACCGGGGCCAGCAGATCATCGCCTCTGACACCGCGGTGCATCTAAAGGAGGGAATGAGTCGTGGAACGATTCGTCGCGGCGACCCCCAGCTGATGGCGCACGGGATACTCGGCGCCCTCTTTCATTTCGTAGAGGTCTACTTCGGAACAGAATCAGAGTCCCATAACGGCCGTCCGCAGCTCGCCGACGAAGCGGCCGCCTTCTGCATGCAAGGGATACTGGAGAGCGCGCCTCTCCCTAACGTTCCGCCGCGTCTTTCTTGAAGGCCCGATTGATGCCCCGAATCGCCTGACGCGTACGCTGTTCGTTCTCGACCAACGCGAACCGAACGAAACCGTCGCCGCTCGGGCCGAAGCCGATGCCCGGCGACACGGCGACCTTTGCCTCTCTGAGAAGGAGCTTGGCGAACTCGAGCGAGCCCATCTCCCTGTAAGGCTCGGGGATCGGAGCCCACGCGAACATCGTGGCCGGGGGGCGGGCCATGTGCCAGCCGATCCGTTCGAGTCCGTCGCAGAGCACGTCGCGCCGGCTTCTGTATATCTCGCGGATCTCTTTGGGCACCGTCGTGCACTCGTTGAGAGCGATGATGCCGGCGATCTGAATCGGCTGGAACACGCCGTAATCGAGATAGGACTTGAGCTTGGTCAACGCGCCCACGATCTCGCGGTTGCCCACGCAGAACGCAAGTCGCCAGCCGGGCATCGAATACGACTTCGACATCGAGAAGAACTCGACGCCGACATCGCGCGCCCCCTTCACTTGCATGAGAGACGGCGCCCGCTCGGCGTCGAAGACTAGATCCGCATAGGCCAGATCGTGCACAAGCATCACGTCGCGCGCCTTTGCGAAGTCGACGAGCTGTTCGAAGAAGGAAAGGTCCACGACCGCGGTGGTCGGGTTGTGCGGAAAAGAGCACAGCACGGCCCTTGGCTTGGGCTCCGAGCGCTCGTAAGCGCGCACGAGATCGGCGAAGAAATCGGATTCGAGCGCGAGCGGCACGGATGTAAGAGTGGCGCCCGACA
>JACDBF010000020.1 GCA_013695055.1 Actinomycetota bacterium | reverse complement strand
GGGTGTCGACGGCGTAGAGACCGCACTTGCAAGCCGAATCCGGCGAGGTATGGCCGCCGTCGGCGTGAGTGTGCTCGAATAGGTAGCCGGGGGTCTGGTTGCAGTCCGCCACCATGGCCTGCAGCGGTCGCCAGAAGTCGTCGGACACCACGCTCCGTAAGAGGTAGGGCCCGGTCTTCTTCCGGCGCACCCCCCAGGCGTTGTCAAAGTAGCGAATGTTGTGGCGCTTGGCTACCCAGACTCTCCAACCCTCCACCGTGCCCGGGTAATCGGCGATCTGCTCCGATCTCATGCCGGAACCTCGACCGGAGGGGGCGCCTCGATCGGTAAGGGGGCCGGCGTACGCTCCGGTGGCGCGGGCGTCCTCTGTGGAACCGGGCTTACCGGAGGCTCCCACGTCTCGGGATCTCCCTCGATGCCGATGTCCAGGGCGTGTGGGCGCAGGGTGGCCGCCCGCCGCCCGCGCCTCAACCGCTCGTTCCTATGCGGCGCTACCTCCGCATCGAGACATTTGCTCATGACCGACCCCCTAAGGTCCCCGCCGCGCAGGATGCTTGCGCGGTCCGCTCTTCCAAATACTGACGGCTGATGGGCTCGGGAGCTATGGTCACGCTAGGTGGTTTTCATGCCGCCGGGGGCTAGTCATTCTGCTCCCGCCGACCTGTCCGCCGACCTGTTCGTATGATCAGCGCGGCGGGGATAGACGGGAGGCGAGGGCGTGGAACCGGGTTATGGGTTGATGAGGGCCGTGCTCAAGCCCTCTCTGGGTGCATGGTTTCGCTGGCACGTCGAAGGCACCGAGAACATCCCCGCAACGGGCCCGGCGATAATCGCCTTCAATCACATTGCCTACCTCGACCCGCTTGCGGCCGCCTACGCCGTCGACCGGGCCGGCAGGAGAAGCCGCTTTCTGGCCAAGGCCGAGCTCTTCGAGGACCGGCGCATCGGCTGGATTCTTCGAAGCGCACATCAGATCCCCGTGGTGCGCGGCCACAGCTCCGCGACCTCGGCTCTCGGGGCGGCTCGGGACGCCCTCGAGGGGGGAGAGGCCGTGATCATCTTTCCGGAAGGGACGGTTACCACCGATCCCGATCTCGCCCCCATGGCGCCGAAGACGGGGGCGGCTCGGCTCGCTCTCGAGACGAGAGCATCCCTCATCCCGTGCGCGGTGTGGGGCACAGCGGCCGTCTGGCCCAAAGGCGCCGGTACCCACTGGTGGCCTCCGCGTCAGGACATCTACGTCCGGGCCGGAGAGCCCATGGAGGTGCACGAAGACGATGAGCGCGCCGGGTGGGTGTCGCTGTCGAGGCGCCTCATGAATGAGGTCGCGGCGCTGGTAGCCGCGCTTCGCCTCGTCGCCGGCGAGCGGCCGACGGGAAGCGTGACGCTATGAGGGTGGCGGTTGTGGGGGCGGGGTCGTGGGGGACTGCGGTCGCCACCCTGCTCCAGCGCAAGGCCGAGCACGAGATCCTCTTGTGGGCTCGCCGCGCCGAGCTGGCCGAGACCATCAACCTCTTCCATGAGAACCCCCTTTATCTTCCCGACATCGCTCTGCCCGAGGGGCTTGCCGCAACCAGCAACCTGAGGGATGCCATCGCCGGGGCCGAGGTCATCGTCATGGCCGTCCCTTCTCACGGCTTTCGCTCCGTCCTGCGCTCGGTGCTCGAGCACGTGAGCGGCCGACCCACCTTCGTGAGCCTCACCAAAGGACTCGAGGTCACCACCCGAAAGCGCATGTCCGAAGTCCTGAGCGACGAGGTCGAAGGGATCACCGCTCGGTCCATCGCGGTGCTCACCGGCCCGAACCTCGCGCGCGAGATCGCCACGGGCTTTCCGGCCGCATCAACCGTCGCGTGCGCGGACGACGCCGGCGCGGCGCTGATACACGACCTTTTTCACACGACTAACTTTCGCTGCTATTCGAATAACGACGTCGCCGGCGCCGAGATAGGAGGGGCCTTCAAGAACGTCATTGCCATCGCCGCGGGCATCGCCGAGGGCCTCGGCTACGGCGACAACACCAAGGCCACGGTGATCACTCGAGGGCTGGCCGAGATGGCCCGGTTCTCGGTACATTTCGGCGCTCAGCCGATCACTTTCTTAGGCCTTGCGGGCGTGGGCGACCTCATTGCGACCTGCGCAAGCCCGCAGTCGCGAAACCATTCGGTCGGCATAGAGCTCGGCAAGGGCCGGGACATCGGAGACATCATGGGGTCCATGAAGATGGTCGCCGAAGGTGTGCAGAGCTGTAAGCCCATCCTCGAGCTCGGCACCGAGGCCGGAGTGTGGATGCCGATAACCGAGAACGTCGTTGCGATCTGCCACGAGGGCGCCTCCGTGGAAGGCGCGGCTGCAGACTTGCTCGCGCGCGAGCTCCGCTCGGAGTTCCACGGGGTTGAGAATTACTTGCTCGTCCACCCCAAGAGCTGAGGCCCGGGCAGAATCAAGCGTTTCCTGCTTCGAGGGCATGCGAGAGGTCGGCAATCAAGTCATCGGGGTCTTCGAGCCCGATCGAGAGCCTGCAGAAGCCCTCTGAGATGCCCGCGTCGAGCAGCTGGGCCGGGCTCAGCTGCGTGTGGGTGACGCTCGCCGCATGCACGATGAGAGAGTGGGTGCCGCCCACCGACGCCGCCCTCTCGATCAGACGCAGTCTGTCCTGAAACTCCTTGGCCCCTGCCCGGCTCCCGGCGAGGTCGACCCCCATGATGGTTCCACCCCTGCCCCCGAGGAGGGCGTCTGCGAGAGCGCGCGAGGGGTCTGACTCGAGGCCCGGATAGTGCACGCGCTCCACACGGGGATGGGCTTGTAGAGCCTCTGCGACGGCCCCAGCGGTCGCGCACGATCGTTCGGCGCGCACCCCAAGTGTCGCCAGACCCCTAAGGGACAGCCATGCATTGAAAGGGGCGAGGGTCGCCCCAAGGTCCCGGCCCACGGCTCTTATCGGCTCGATCAGCGCAGCGTCACCGCACACGATCCCGCCGAGCAGATCGTGATGGCCCCCGATGAGCTTGGTGACGGAATGAACTACCAGCGAGGCTCCGTGCTCGAGCGGCCGGCACAGATAGGGGCTCGCGAACGTGTTGTCGACCACCAAGGGAACGCCGGCTGTGGCCGCGATCTCTGCGAGGCGCGGCAGATCGGCGACCTGCACGCGTGGGTTGCCGATGGTTTCGCAATAGAGCAGCCTGGCCCCCCCAAGGGCGTCCGCCATCCCCTCGTAATCGAGGAGATCGAAGGTCGAGGCTTCTATCCCGTAGCGGGGGAGCCGCTTTAGAAGAAGCGAATGGGTGTTGCCGTAAAGCTGGCGGGCCGCGACGACGCGGTCGCCCGCGCTGCAGTGAGCGAGGAAGATCGCCGAGATCGCAGCCATGCCGCTGGCGAACGCTTCCGCCACCTCTGCGCCCTCGAGGTCCGCGATCGCGGCTTCGAGCGCGTCTACGGTCGGGTTGGCCCAGCGAGCGTAGACGTATCCGGCCCCCACCTTCTCGGCCGACGCGGTCGCGAACTCCGAGACATCCGAGAACGAATAGGTCGATGACGGATCGATTACGGGGCTGAGCGGCTCGCCCGCCTGGCCGGGCGGCGCCGGAGGATGAACCGAGCGTGTGTGAAAGGAGCGGCGCTGCGAGGAACCGTGGCTCAGAGGTGAACGACCGGGCAGGTAAGGGTGCGCGTGATGCCCTCGACGGATTGGATGCTGGCGACCACGAGCTTGCCGAGATCGTCTACGTTTCCGGCGCTCGCCCGCACGATGACATCGTAGGGGCCGGTTACGTCTTCGGCCGCATCGACGCCCTCGATGGCCTGCGCCTGCTTGGCCACCTGGGCGGCCTTGCCTACTTCCGTCTGGATCAGGATGTAAGCCTGGACATCGGCCACCTTGTGCTCCTCCTTTGTCATCGACCGAAACCGCCGGCCGCGTGCCCCCGATACTTGAGGCAGCTAAGGGTATGTCACCGGCGCACGGCGCGCAAAGTCCGAAGCCGTTGGCGACGAGGGCCGCGGTTAAGCTGCCTGGTTTGGGCTCACGTTGGAGGAGATCGCCTATGACGCCAAGCGAGCTGGCCGGCATTCAAAGGCCGGGGGAAGTGCGCCACAACCCGAGCGCCGCCGAGCTGGTCGAGCTCGCCGTCGGGCGCCGTGAGGGGAAGCTCGCCACATCGGGAGCGTTGGTCACGGCTACCGGAGAACGCACCGGCCGCTCGCCCTCCGATCGTTTCTTCGTGGCCCACGGCGAGTCTCAGGACAAGATCGATTGGGGAGACGTCAACCAGCCGATCGAGCCACAGGTTTTCGATCAGCTCTTCGAGCGTGTGAGGGGTCACCTCGAGGGGCGCGATCTGTTCGTCGTGGACGGCAGCGTGGGAGCCGACCCCGAGCATTGCATGACGCTGCGCGTCGTAGCCGAGCTCGCCTGGCACGCGCTCTTCGCGAAGCAGCTGTTTCGCAACATCGATCCTTCTAAGCTCGAGCCCGAGGGGCCGGAGTTCGTCATCGTGGCCGCGCCGAGCTTCAATGCAATGCCCGAGCGTGACGGCACCAATTCCAACGTCTTCGTCGGAATCGACTTAGAGCGCAGACAGATATTGATTTGCGGCACCTACTACGCGGGCGAGATCAAGAAGTCGCTCTTCACATCGGCCAACTATTTGATGCCTGAATCGGGCGTGCTGCCGATGCATTGTTCGGCCAACTCCGGCCGGGATGGAGACGTGGCGCTGTTCTTCGGTCTGTCGGGCACCGGAAAGACGACGCTGTCCGCAGATCCCGAACGCCGGCTCATCGGCGACGACGAACATGGCTGGTCCGACAACGGTGTCTTCAATTTCGAGGGCGGCTGCTATGCGAAGTGCATCGGCCTCTCGCCCGAGAAAGAGCCGCAAATCTGGGGCGCCATCACGTTCGGGTCGGTGGTCGAGAACGTCGTCATCGACGACGACACGCGCGCCGTGGATTTCGACGACAGCTCCCTCACCGAGAACACGCGCGCCGCCTATCCGCTCGAGATGATCCCTCGATTCATCCCCGAAGGCCGCGGCGGGCACGCCGGAACGATCATCTTTCTGACGGCCGACGCGTTCGGGGTGTTGCCTCCCATCGCTCGCCTCTCTCCCGAAGCCGCTCGGTATCACTTCCTGTCGGGGTTCACCTCCAAGCTGGCGGGCACGGAAGCGGGCTTGGGCAGCGAGCCACAAGCGACCTTCTCCGCCTGTTTCGGGGCCCCCTTCTTGCCGCTGCCGGCCGAGACCTACTCGACGATGTTGGGCGAGCGAATCAACAAGCACGGCGCACGAGTGTTCTTGCTGAACACCGGATGGACGGGCGGCCCTTTCGGGGTCGGAGAGCGCATGGACATCGACCACACACGGGCGCTGGTAAGGGCTGCGACTTCGGGAGCCCTCGACCGCGTCGAGGTCCGGACGCACGACATCTTCAATCTCGACTTCCCCACAACGTGCCCCGGCGTGCCCGACGAGATACTCGATGCCCGGTCGACGTGGGACGACGAGGACGATTACGACGAGCACGCCCGCGAGCTGGCGCGGATGTTCGTCAAGAACTTCGAGAGCTTCGCCGACCGCGTCCCTCCCGAGGTCTTGAAGGCCGGCCCCCTTTCCGAGTGAGCTAATGAGCGAGGCCGACAAGCGGGTCTCGGACCTGGGCGAATCCGGTCTGCTCGACAGAGTTGCGCTCGGCTTCGGCGAGGCACCCGCCGGTGAGGTGTGGGGCGGCGACGACGCCGCCGTGGTCCCGGCTCCCCGCGGCGACCTGTTGTTCGCCATCGATACGCTGGTCGAGAGCATCGATTTCGATCTCGCCTACTGTTCGGGCGCGGATATCGGATGGAAGGCGCTGGCGGCCAACGTTTCCGACATCGCCGCCATGGGGGGCCGCGCCTCGAGCGCCGTGGTCTCGCTCTCGCTGCCCTCGGACGCTTCGGTGGCGCTCGTCGACGACCTTGTCAAGGGCCTGGCCGCGGCCGGGCGGCGCTGGGAGGTAAACGTGGTGGGCGGTGACATCAGCCGCGGCGCGCAAGTCAGTCTCTCGGTAGCGATCGTCGGGGCTCCTCTTGGGCCCGTGGTGCTTCGCTCGGGGGCGCACATCGGCGATGTCATCTGCGTCACAGGGGCGCTTGGGGGAGCCGCGGGGGGCCTCGCCTTGCTACGCTCTGGCTGGCCTGCTGCACCCCTTCAGCCCGAGCTCGAGCGCCTGCGCGCTCGTC
>JACDBF010000016.1 GCA_013695055.1 Actinomycetota bacterium | reverse complement strand
GCCGAAACCGGAGTCGGGGCGGGCCTCCTCGAAAGGCTGGCGGTTAACGGCCTGGACGAGTTGCGCGCGCTCGCGGCGAGCGGCGGATACGATGCCCGCCCCGGCGCGCTGGGGGCGGCGATCGATTCATCTACTGCAGCGGTAGGCAACTCGAATCCGGGAAAGGGTTTGCGAGCACCTCTGCGGTTGGGAAGCCCGGTGCTCTTGGCCGCGATGGACGAGTCGGGAACGGTCGAGCGTGCGGCGATCGGAGACGAGCTTCTCGTGAAGGACCAGGGGGCTCCCTTCGGCGTGCGCACGGATCCGGACGCAGCCCGGGACGCGGTGACGCGCTCGTTGAAACGGTCTTGCGGGCTGACGGTGGTGACCGAAGGCGATCTCGTGCGTGCCGATCAGGAGGCCTTTCTAACGGCGACGCCTCGTTCAGACGCGCTTCGGGCTTCGCTGCTGGCCGCCGACGCATTGATGGGAGAGGTTCGGAAGATGCTCGACGAAGAAGACTTGCTCGTCATCGTGTCGCCGACATCGAGACTGTCCTTGCCGCAAGCCCATCTAGGCGTCGCGATAGCCGTCGGGCCGGAGTTCTCTCCGGGGTCGTCGCTGCAATCGGCTTCAACTCGCCGGGCGACGCTCGTTACTCTGCCCGACGTCGCTCCGACCGTATTGGAGCATCTCGGCGTCCGGCGTCCTTCGTTCATGACGGGTAGGCCCTTCTTCGCGGTGGAGGCCGGCTCCAACCGCGTCCAGAACGCAGTCGAGCTTGATCGCGAATCGGTATTCGTGGACGCTGCAGGCGTCGGAATAGTAAGGGGGTTTCTCGCATACTCGCTGGCCTTCTATTTGGTGGTGGCCGACAGCGCATACAGAGCCGTTCATGGCCACCGGATGCTCGGCCCCGCGCGCGTTCTCGAGCTTCTCGCGCTGTCCGTCGTGGCTTTCCCTCTCGCCACCTACCTAGCGGGAACGTTTCAGGGTCATCTGTTGGGCTTCGTGGGTTTCCTTTCGGCCGTGGTTGCGATCGATCTAGCGTTGGTCATTGCAGCTCTGGTCTGCGCGCGCGATGCGCTCGCGAGGATGTTGATCCTCAACGCGGCGACCCTGACGGTCGTGATGGCGGATCTGTTTACCGGGTCCCGTTTGCAGATGAATACGATTCTGGGATATTCGCCGATTGTGGCCGGGCGATTCGCGGGCATAGGCAACTTGAGCTTTGCGGTTCTGGCGGCCGCCGCGCTGATCACCGGGTCGCTGATCGTGCACCGTGCCCCGCGTTCTGCACCGGCGTTGGGGGCCACCGCCGCGCTCTTTGCCGCAGTGGTGGTGGCGGACGGCGCACCTCCCTTTGGAAGCGACGTAGGAGGAACCATTGCGCTCGTGCCCGGTCTGGGCTTCGCTGTGATCGCGCTCGCCGGGAGACGCGTCGGGCCTCGGTTGCTCGTAGGGCTAGCGGTTGGCGGGCTTGTCGTCCTCGCCGCTTTCCTTGTCTTTGATCTCTCGAGGCCTCCGGAGGAACGCACGCATCTCGCCCGTCTGTTCGAGACCGTTGATGCGCGTGGTCTGGCGGCCCTTACCGAGACGTTGCAGCGCAAGCTGATGTCCAATCTCAGATTGCTCACGTCGTCGGTGTGGGTCTTGCCCGTGCTGCCGGGTCTTGCTGCCGCGGCAGGGCTTCTCGCGCTACCTCGTGCGACTTGGGATCGGGTACGGGGCCGGTGCCCGGCCCCGTTCGCCGGGGTCGTCGCGGGCGCGCTCGTGGCCGTCCTCGGATTCGCGCTCAATGATTCGGGGATAGCCATCCCCTCGGCCATGCTTTTCTTCTTCGTGCCCATGGCCCTCGCGCTTCGCCACATGTGCGACGAAAGGTTGAGCGATTGAGGCCGGCCCGGGGGGCGCTCGTGCTCGCCGTCTCCGCATGCCTGACCTCAGTGGCGTCCGCGTACGCACAGCCTGCACCGGGCTGCTCTCGCACCGTGGTCTTCACGCTGCCCGCGGTCACGTGGGAGCTCGTGGATGCCGTGAGCCCGCCGGCAGTTCTTGCCGCTGCCCACGAGGGAGCGGTCGGCTCCATCTCGACCAGGACGAACGACGCGCGCCCTTCCTACTCGTCGGGGTTCGCAACTCTGGGGGCCGGGGCCCGAGCGGATGGGGTACCTCCGCAATCAAGCGCGGCCGGCCGGGCTGGTGACGGTTCCCTCGAGAGCAACGTCATCGTGGGAACCATCGACGAGATGCGGGCCCTAGCGGCTCAAGCCGGCTATCACGCTCGTCCCGGGGCGCTGGCGAGCGCGCTGGGCCAAGAGGGAGTAACTGCCATCGGCAATGGGGATTTGGAGCTGCAGGCGCGCGCTCCTGAGACTCTCAATCGTCCGGTCCTGCTTGCGGCCATGAACGAGCGCGGGCGGGTAGCTCGGGCGTCAACGGGGCCCCCGCTCTTGCGTTCCGATCCGAGTGCTCCCGGGGGAGTGAGGACCGATGCAGCCGCGCTGCGCCGCGCGCTCGAGCTGACGCTTGAGAATCCATGCGCGACCGTCGTAGTCGACCACGGCGATCTCATGCGCGCCGATGCGCTCGACGGCGATCCGGCCGCGCTGGCCACTGCGCTCCGATCCGCAGACGCGTCGCTGGCGGTTGTCATGAACCTCATCAACCCAAGATCGGACACGCTGATCATCGCGTCCGTCACGCCTCCGGCCGCCGAGCCGGCTCACCTTGGAGTTGCGATCGCTCTGGGGCCCGGCTACCCGGCCGGGGCGACGCTCGAATCACCAACTACGCGCCGGTCGGGCATCGTGACCCTGGTGGACATAGCGCCGACGGTGCTGTGGCAGAAGGGAGTGGACATCCCGCCGTGGATGCTCGGCCGGCCGCTGGTGCCGCGGCCCTCGGACGACCCCGGGGGGCGGATAGCCGCGGCCATCGACCTCGACCGCGAATCGATGTTCGCCTACCGTCTTCAGCCCAGGTTGCTGAGCGGCTTTGTCGCCGTGCAGATCCTCTTCTATATCGGGGGCGCGTACTTGCTCGCCCGCGCCCGTTCTCCCGGCCGAGCGGGGTCATGGACGCAGGCGGGCGCTCTTGCGGTCGTGTCTTTCCCCCTCGCCAGTTACCTCGCGCGCGTGTTCAGCGCGCACGAGATGGGAGGCGTGCTCTACACCTGCTTGTTGATCGCCGTCGACGCAGGGATCGTGGCCTTGCTGATGACTCTCAGTCTGTCGCCGCTCGAGCGTCTGCTCGTCTCCACCGGGGTGACGGTCTGCGTCTTGGCCGCCGACCTCGTGTGGGGCGGCGCCCTTCAGCTGAACGCGCTGTTCGGAAACTATCCGGTCGTGGGGGGGCGGTTTGCAGGTCTCGGCAACACCGGCTTTGCGGTGCTCGGCGCGGCTGCGCTTCTCTTCGGCGTCCTCTTGGTTCAACTGCTCGGTCCCAGGCCCTGGGCCCTCGCCGGCGCAGGTCTGGTCTTCGCTGCGGCAATTGTGCTGGACGGTGCGCCTCAGCTCGGAAGCGACGTGGGAGGCGTCTTTGCTCTCGTCCCCAGCCTCGGAATCACGTATGCCTTGCTCTGGAAGCGTCGACCGGGCGTCCGGCTGATGGTGGGTATGGCGGCAGTGGCCATCATCCTGTTGGGCGCGTTCATCGCCATCGACCTCTCTCGCCCTCCCGAGGTGCGCACCCACCTCGGCCGCCTGGCCGAATCGGTCGCAGAGCGCGGCCTCGAGCCGGTCACCGACACCGTCGGGCGCAAGATCAGGTCAAACCTCGGAGTCTTCTCTCTCTCGCCGTTCAGCTTCTCGGTGCTGCCCCTCATTGCCGCCCTAGCCGTGGTGACGTGGCGCTGGCGAGAGCTGAGCTCACGTCTGCCGTTCTTGCGAAGCGGGATCTTCGGGCTCTTGATCCTGGCGATCCTCG
>JACDBF010000122.1 GCA_013695055.1 Actinomycetota bacterium | reverse complement strand
CAAAGTTGCCACGTGATCATCGTGGAGCGCGTAAAGGACGTTTCTTCCCCGGCGCTCGCCGACTACCAGCCCGAGGTGACGAAGCGTCCGCAGCTGATGAGAGACGGCGGATTGCTCCATCGCAACCCCAGCGGCGAGCTCACCAACCGTGCACGGGGACTCCGTAAGACGACCGAGTATGAGAATCCGGCTAGGCGTCGCGAGAGCCTGGATCGTCTGAGCGACCTCTCGCGCCAGGTCAACTCCTATCTGTCCCGGGGGTGTTCTGCCCTCCACTCCATGTCCCATGTCTAGATGCTAGCATGTACATCTATTCATGTGAATTACAGACCGCTGACAGGGCTACTGAAGCGAATCGATTCGAGCTAGGCCTCAACCGGCAGGCCCGCTGCCTCCCAGTCGGGCAGGCCCGCATCCAACACGCTGGCCCGGAACCCTTTTTTGTCCAGGTAGCGCGCGGCCTCCGGCGCGAAGGCGCAGAATGCGCCCCGGCAGTAAGCCACGATCTCCTTGTTCTTGGGGAGCTCCTTGAGCCGCCTCTTCAACTCGGCGACCGGGATCGACACCGCGCCGGGAACGTGACCTGCCGCGTACTCCTCCGCCGGTCGCACGTCTAAGACCAGCAGGTCGTCCTTGCGACGTAGTCGCTTGGAGAACTCTTCCTTGGTCAACAGCTCTATCCCATTCAGCTCGCCGGTGTACGCGCGCGCGAGCCGATCGACCTCAGCAACGCGCTCGCTCGCAACACTCTGCAACGAGCGCCACAGCGCGACGACGTCGGGAGAGGCGAGGCGATAGAAGATCGAGGTTCCCTGCCGGCGGGACGATACGAGCCCAGCCCGGCGCAGGATCTGGAGATGTTGGCTCGCGTTCGCGACCGACATCTCGATCTCGGTGGCGATGCTCTCGACGCTGCGCTCGCCGTTGGCCAGGAGGTCGACGACTTCGGCCCGTCTCCCACTGGCCAGGGCTTTGGCTACGCGGGCGAACTCGTCGAACAACGCTTCCTTGGAGGCTCTATCTGCCATGACCCTCATCCTAGAGTATTCAAGTCATCACTTGAAGAACCGAGATTGGTCCAGGCGTCCAGACCCGACAGAGCGGTGACACCCGCCACAACCACCAGGGCCGTGCCCGGACTGAAGAGGTCGGCTAGGACCCCGGCTGTGATGGCGCCGACGACGTAGCCACCGTCGCGCCAGGTGCGGTAGACCCCGACCGCGGCCGCCCGCCACGATGGTGCTGCGAGATCCCCGACTGCTGCTAGAAGCGCGGGGTAGGTGAGAGCGGTGCCCAGTCCGAGCAGGACCGCGGCTCCGACCATCTGTGAGAACCCATCGGCTGACCAGAACCACAGCAACGCCGCGGCCTGGGTCCACATCCCGGTCGCGACCGGCAGCCGTCTCCCAACCCGGTCGCTCCACGCACCCGTAGCCAACTGCGCGACGCCCCACACGGCGGGATAGACGGCTGCGATCGTGCCGATCTGCAATGTGCTCAGGCCCTGGGCAAGCATGAGGACGGGCAGCAGCCCCCATGCGAGCGCGTCGTTGGCGTTGTTTACGAGACCGGTACGCGACACCGCAGCAAGACCCCTGTGTCTGTAACTGGCCAGAGCTGCAACCTCGCCGAAGCTCTTGCCGGCGGCAGATCCGTTCTCGAGCTTCATGTGCGACGAGGTCTCTTTTACGAAGAACGCCGAGAGTCCCAAACCGAGACCTGCTATCGCGAGACCGAGGAACAACGGCTCCGGCCGCAGCCCGTAGCGTGACGCGAGCCACCCGGACGCCGCAGCGGATATGGCCACGGCGAGGTAGCCGGCGAACTCGTTGAGGCCCATCGCCAGTCCTCGCTGGCGCGGTCCCGCGAGGTCGATCTTCATTACCACGGTGGAAGACCATGCGAGGCCCTGGTTGACCCCGAGGAGCAGGTTCGCGGCGATGACCCAGCTCCAGCTTGGAGCTAGCATCAACGCGATAGGAACCGGAACCCCGAAGGCCCATCCCAGCAGCAGGACCATCTTGCGCCCGATGCGGTCGGCGAGGTAACCGGCGGCGAGGTTGGCTGCGGCCTTGGCGAGCCCGAAACTGACGATGAACAACATGAGAGCAGTGCTCGACCCGACCGCGAAGACGCGTTCTCCCAAGAGCGGTACGAGGGACCGCTCCTGGCCTACGAGCGCTCCTACCAATCCGTTGACCCCCACGAGGAGGGCGAACTGAGCGAGGTTGGCCCGGATCCCCAGCGAGATGGGGGAGGGGCGAACAGGAGCTTCGGCGATGTCCATGGCTTCTATAGTATTCAAGAAAATACTTGACAAGCAAGTACGAACCTGAAGAGAATGACGACAGGCAAACAAGGAGGATCGGATGGACACGCAAGTCGCTTCACAGGTCGACGCACGAGGTCTCGTCTGTCCGATGCCGACGATCCGTCTCGGCCAGGCGATCCGCAAGGTTGAGATCGGTGAATTGGTCGAGGTGTGGACCGACGATCCCGGCTCCAAAGAGAACATGGCCGCGTGGTGCAAGAACACGGGCCACGAGCTCGTCGCCAACTCGGCCGACGAGACCACCTTCAAGTACACAGTCAGGCGCAAGCGATGAAGGCAGACTTCGCCGCGGTCCCCGACGTTCAAGGGGTCCCCGAAGAGTTTCCCCAACCCAAGCGTCTCGCCCTGATCGTCTCTAAGGGAACGCTCGACCAGGCCTATCCGCCGCTCGTGATGGCGACCACTGCCGCGAGCATGGGTTGGGAAGTAGCGATCTTCACGTTCTACGGCCTCGACATCGTGCACAAGGACCGGATGCCGAAACTCTCGGTGAGCCCGGTCGGTAACCCTGCGATGCCTCCGCCGATGAAGAAGGTGCCGGTCCATATCCCGACGCTGGTCGGCGCGTTGCCTGGCATGAAGTCGGCCGCGACCAAGATGATGAAGAACTGGATGGAAAAGGCCAATCTCGCATCGATCCCCGAGCTGCTCGAGATAGCGAACGAATTGGGCATCCGGATGTATGCGTGCAACACGACGCTCAACGTTATGGGGGTTTCGAAGGAAGATCTGATCGACGGAGTCGAGTTCGCCGGCGCACCTGCCTTTCTCGACTTCGCCGGCGAATCAGACGTGCAACTGTTCATCTAGGAGAGAGCCATGTACTTCCGCCAGGTGTTACACGATGATCGCTCCTGTGCCTCCTACATCGTGGGGTGTCCGAGCCTCGGTCTGTGCGCGGTCATCGACCCTCAGGGTGATCCCCAGCGCTACATCGATGAGGTCGAGGACAACGCGATGGTTATCAGCCACGTCATCGACACCCACGTCCACGCCGATCACGAGTCGGGTGCTCGCAAACTCGCGGCCGCTGCGAACGCTCCCCTGTATCTCGGCGCCGGCGCCGAAGTCGACTTCGACTTCGCCCCACTCAACGACGGCGATGTTCTGGAAATAGGTAACCGCCGCGCCCGCGTGATTCATACGCCAGGCCACACC
>JACDBF010000409.1 GCA_013695055.1 Actinomycetota bacterium | reverse complement strand
CCTCGGGCATGCCCTTGGCTGGGATGATGCCTTGAGATTTGAGAGTGGGCGTCTTTATGTAGCCGCCTTCGACGACGAACTCCTCGGTAAGTGAATGACCAAGGCCCATGTGAACCGAGCCTTCGATTTGTCCCTCGAGGAGGTTGCGATTCATGACCTTGCCGACATCATGAGCGGCAACAACCTTTTGAAGCTTGCCGTCATCGCCCAAGATCGCGACCTGCACACCCCATCCGAAACAGATGTGCGAACGCTCGAGGTTAGGATCGTCCATTGGTTGAGTAACTTTGAAGTCGATCTCGGCGGTGAACTCCTTGCCCGCCAGCTCGCTAAGCAAGCTGCCGTTTAGCTCCTCCTTGAGTTTCTCGCAGGCGCGCTTGACGGCGAGGCCCCCGAGAAACGTGCCACGCGAGGCAGTCGTCTGGCCGGTAGGGAACTCGCGCTCGGTATCCACGCGCACGCTTATGTTCTTGAGCTCGACCCCGACCGAAGCGAGCTCCTCGCATGCGACCTGCTGCAGGACCGTGTGCACGCCCTGGCCCATCTCGGTCCATGAATGGCGGACGAGAAGAGAGCCATCCTCGCGAACCTCAACCGATGCACGCCCGTACTCCGGAAGCCCGTTGCCCACGCCTACGTTCTTGACGGCTCCTGCGATTCCCGCGTAGCGCGCGCTCTTATAAGCGTCCTTCACGGCCTCTAGGCAACGCTTGAAGCCCACGCCTTCGCCCAAGACTTGGCCCGTTCCGAAAATCGATCCAACCTCCAGCGCGTTTCTCCAGCGGATGTCCCACCCGTCGATGCCGACTTCTTGCGCGAGCCGGTCGAGACAACCCTCCATGGCGAAGTTCGCTTGATTGGAGCCGAAGCCCCGCATGGCGCCGCAGGGCGGATTGTTCGTGTAGATCGCGTGGGCTTCCACGTAGACATTGGGAACCTCGTACGCGCTGCACGAGTGTCCGCAAGCCCGCTGCAGCACCTTGCCCCCGACGCTCGCATACGCTCCCGTATCGCCGAGGATGCGGGCCTTGACCGCAGTCAGCCTGCCGTCTTCGTCGCATCCGACCGAATAGGTCATCTTGAGTGGATGACGCTTGGAATGCATCCGGATCGACTCGTCCCGCGACAGCGTGAGCTTCACCGGCGCGCCGGTCATCCGACAAAGAAGCGCCGCCTGGCCGTTGATGCCGAGATCTTCCTTGGCTCCGAAGGCGCCCCCGTTGGAAACGAGGGTCACTCTCACCTCACTCTCCGGCACGCCGAGGATGCGGGCGATCTGCCGGCGGTCGTCCCAGATCCCCTGCCCGCCCGAGAACACCCGCATCTCATTCTCGCCCGGAAGCGCGAGAGAAGCCTCGGGCTCGAGAAATGCGTGCTCGATGCGCTGGGTCTCGAACGTCTCCGTGACGACGTGGGCGGAAGCTGCGAGAGCACCGTCCGCGTCCCCGCGATCTATGACGTGGCTCTCGAGGACGTTGCCTCGCTCGTGGACCCGGTGAGCGCCGGCCTCCATGGCTCTTTCAGGGTCGACGACCGGGTCCAGCACCTCGTACTCGACGTCGATCGCCGCCGCCGCCGCTCGCGCTGCGTGGCGAGACTTGGCCGCGACCGCGGCCAGCGCGTCTCCGACACAGCGCGTCGTCTCTCCCTCGGCGACCAAGACGGGCCAGTCGTCAACGATCGCGCCCACCGAGCGTTCACCGGGAACATCGTCCGCTAGAGCGATCGCCACTACCCCTTCCATCGCCGAGGCCCGAGATGTGTCGATGCTCTTGACCACCCCACGAGGATGGTCGGAGAACCGGAGCGCGCCGTGCAACATGTCTTCGACGGTCATGTCGTTGATGAAGGGCTTCAACCCCAGAGCCAGCTCGAAGCCTTCGTATTTCGGCGTCCGGCTGCCGATGCGACCGGAATAGTCGAGATGCGGCTGCTCGTCGCCCTCGAGAATGCGGCCGGCCATCTGCACGGCGTCGATGACCTTGACATAGCCGGTACAGCGACAAAGGTTTCCGGCGAGCGCCTTGCCAACCGTCTCACGGGACGGCTCATGGTCTTTCTCCAGAAGATTTACAGCCTTCACCACGATCCCCGGGGAGCAGAAACCACACTGGGATGCTCCCGTGGCGCTGAAAGCGATAGCGAAGGCCTCTCTTTGTTGGTCAGACAGCCCTTCGAGCGTCACGATCTTCTTGCCGGCGAATGTCGCCGCCGGCTGCGAGCACGCGACGCGCGCGCGCCCGTCGACGAGCACGGTGCAGCAACCGCAATAGCCTTCGGGTTGACAGGCGTCCTTGGCGGCCAAGAGTCCGAGGTGCTCGCGGAGCACGTCCAATAAAGTCTCGTCGGGCGCCGCGTTTACCGTCACGCTTTGTCCGTTGATGTCGAGTGCAAGCTCGTCGGTCATCGTCCGACTCCTTTTTCGGCCGCCACCTTGGGAAACGCCGCGTAAAACGCAATGGACGCAACGAGGTCATCGACCGGGCATTGGTCGAGCACGGTGTGCGCCCACCGCTCTTCGCTGGGCCCGAAGCCGATGGTCGGAATTCCCAGCCGGCCGGCCGACGAGACTCCGTTGGTCGAGAACGTCCACTTCCCGACCGATGGAGGTGCACCCAGCGCGGCCTCGCCTGCGCTCACGCCGGCGGCAACCAGCGGATGGTCTTCTTCCAGCACCCAGGTTGGATAGTACTTGTCGGTCTCGAGTACCAAGCCCGTGTAGGCGGGCTCGGAATACTTCAGCACTTCAACACGCGCCCGCCCCGCGCCCGACAGCGACTCGATCTCTTTGATTGCCGATTCGAGGGACTCTCCTGCGGTCAGCCGGCGGTCGATATAGATGGCGCACGCGTCCGGGATCGCGTTCAGCGAAGCAGTTTGACACTCGATCTTGGTCACCGCGACGCTCCCCCTGCCGAGGAAAGCATCTTCGGCGAGATGACCATTCAGTTCCGCAACCTCGAGCGCGATGGGAGCCATGGCAGTGATCGCGTTGTCGCCTCGTTCTGGAGCACTGGCATGGGCAGATTGCCCCTTTGTCGATACCCGCATCTCCATGCGGCCGCGATGGCCGCGATACACGGCGAGATTGCTGCACTCGCCCAACACCACAGCATCGACTCCGGCGATCGTTTCGGTCAAGAGAAACCCTAGAGCAAGCCCGTCGCAATCCTCTTCCATGACCGTTCCGACAACATGAATGGTTGCATCGGCGTCGTCGAGGCCGCGCTCCTTGAGGAGCTTGCCGGCATACACCTGCGACGCGATCGCGCCCTTGTTGTCGGAGGCTCCCCGGCCGAAGACAATGCCGTCCTCGAGCTTTCCTTCATAAGGATCATGCGGCCACGCGCCTGGGTCGCCGACGCCGACGGTATCCATGTGGGCATCGAAAACCAGCTTCAAGCCTCCCGAGCCGATGCGGCCCACGACGTTGCCCATCCCATCGATGATGGCGTCGTCGTAGCCGAGCGTATTCATCTCTTCGATGATGCGCTCTGCGACACGACCCTCGCCACACGAAGGCGACGGTATGGCGATGATGTCCCGCAAGAACGACGTAACGTCATCACGGTAGCTTTCTGCTTGGTCGAGGTAATCCGTCACGCCCTCTCCCCTCTCTCGATCATTCGCGCGCCTGCTCCTGCTCCTGCTCCGTCGACGGCGAAAGCGTCGATCATTGCGCCGACGTCGTCGCCAAGCGGATAGAGAACCGGACATGTGGCGCCGTGCTCGAGATACTCGGCGACTTTCGCCCTGCATTCGTCTGGCGTGCCCGATGCGCTCACCATCTGTACGATCTCATCGGGGACAAGTGCCGCCGCCTTCTCGATGTCGTCCTGTGTGGCGGGCCAATCCACGACTGCGTTGATCTCATCGATGAGCGATTGATCGACGCCCGAAGCCTTCATGATATGCGGCTGCTGTCCCAAATACTGGGTTAGCAGGAACCTGGCTGCATCCAGTGCTTTGCCTCGGTCGTCGTCGAGAGAGCACACCACGAGCTGGGGCCGGTCGATAGTCTTGAGCTCTCGCCCGGCGCGCGCGGCTCCCGCAGCGATGTGCTCGAGGGCGTCGTCGTTGTAGGCCGGAG
>JACDBF010000402.1 GCA_013695055.1 Actinomycetota bacterium | reverse complement strand
ACCAGGAGGACGAGGGCGAGGACGAGGGCGAGCTCACCGACCGGCCCCCAGTCGTCACGGTGATGGGACACGTCGACCATGGCAAGACCAGCATCCTCGACGCCATCCGTCGCACCGACGTGGTGGCGGGCGAGGCAGGCGGCATCACCCAGGCCATCGGGGCTTATCGAGTGCATTTCGACGACCGGGAAGTGACCTTCATCGATACTCCCGGCCACGAGGCCTTCACCGCCATGCGGGCGCGCGGCGCACAGGTAACCGACCTGGCGGTTCTCGTCGTGGCTGCCGACGACGGGGTCATGCCTCAGACGGTTGAGGCCATCGACCACGCGAAGGCGGCCGGAGTCCCGATTGTCGTGGCGGTCAACAAGATCGATCGGGAGGGAGCCGATCCGACGCGCGTGCGCCAGCAACTGTCGGATCGCGGTCTCCTGCCAGAAGAGTGGGGCGGGGAGACCGTCTTCGTCGATGTGTCGGCCAAAGAGAATCAGAACCTCGACGGACTGCTCGAGATGATCCTTTTGACGAGTGACGTACAACTCAATCTGAAAGCCAACTCCCATGCGGACGCGCGCGGTCACGTAATCGAAGCGCACCTCGACAAGGGCCGGGGCCCGGTTGCGACGCTTCTCGTGAAGCGCGGGAAGCTCGAGCACCAGGATGCGCTGCTCGCCGGCACGGCGTGGGGGCGCGTGCGCGCCATGCTCGACGAACGGGGCAAACCCGTAAAGCAGGCGACGCCCGGCCAGCCGGTGCAGGTTCTCGGTTGGCAATCGATGCCCGAGGCCGGGGACGAATTCAGGGTTGTGGGCGACGAGAAAGAAGCGCGTACCACCGCTTCGGCGCGCGATCATCATCGGCGGTCCGCCGAGCTCGTTCTGCAGAAGAGCGCGACGCTGGGAGACCTCTTGGCGGCCACGCAAGAGGGTGAGGTTCCCGAGCTCAACCTGCTCCTCAAGGCCGACACGCAGGGCTCTGCGGAAGCTCTCGAAGATCAGCTGGTAAAGATGGACCAATCGCTCGTCAAGATCACCGTCTTACGGCGAGGCGCCGGCGCGATCACCGAGAACGACATCTCCTTGGCACAGGCCTCGGACGCCATCGTCATCGGTTTCAGTGTCGTCCCCACGACCCAGGCGAAGGCGGCCGCCGAAGAAGCAGGCGTAGACGTCCGGACCTACAGGGTTATCTATCAAGCCGTTCAAGACATCGAAAGCGCGGCGCGCGGCATGCTTGCTCCAGAGAAACGCGAGGTTCCGCTCGGCCAGGCGGAGGTCCGGGCCACCTTCCGGGTGCCGCGCTACGGGTTGATCGCGGGCTGCATGGTTCTGGACGGGCTGATCCGCAGGAACGCCAAGGCTCGTCTGGTGCGGGACGGGACGGTGGTCTACGAGAGCACTATCGGATCCTTGCGGCGGTTCAAGGACGATGTGCGAGAGGTGGCGACGGGTTATGAGTGCGGAATCGGTATCGAGGGCTACCAGGACATCAAAGAAGGCGACGTCATCCAAGCCTTCGAGGTGCAGGAGGTAGCCAGGTAGCACGGCTGCCAAGCTGCTCCCCGGCCCGCGCACATGTTCATAGGCATAGCTCGTTTCGAGTTGTTCGTGCCGGAAAGCCGGTCGCTGAAGGACAAGCGCAAGGTGCTGAGATCGGTCACGCGCTCGGTTCAGAACAAGTTCAACGTCTCCATAGCGGAGGTCGATTTCCAGGACCTTTGGCAGCGCGCCGCTTTGGGTGTGAGCTGCGTGTCGGAGACCGGCGGGCAATGTCGGAAGGTGTTGCAGGAAGTCGAGAAGCTGGTCGTCCGAGCGAGCGTTGGGAGCGCCGACATCGTGGAGCGCTCGGTCGAGATAATCGCCATGGAGGACGTCTTGTCATGAGTCAGAGAGTCGAGAGGGTGCAGCGGCTTGCGCGCGAAGTCCTCGGTGAAGAGATCGGTAACTTGAAGGATCCCCGAATCGGATTCACAACGATCACGAAGGTTCGAATGACGCCCGACCTCCGAGAGGCGCACGTCCTCGTCAGCGTGCTCGGTTCACCCGAGGACCAGGACGCGTCGATGGCGGGCCTCAAGAGCGCCACTCCACACTTGCGCGCAGAGCTGGGCCGCCAGATACGCCTCAAATATTTGCCGAGCCTTGTTTTCGAGCTCGACAAAGCGAGCGAGTCGGCAGAGCGGATCGAGTTGCTGCTACGCCGCATACACGAGGAGAACCTGCCCTCGTGACGCGTTATGGGGCGGCGGATTGGGATCGGGTGGTCGAGGTCTTGGGCGCCGCCGACGAAGTTACGATCGCATCCCACGTCAAGCCCGACGGCGATGCGCTCGGCTCGTTGCTGGGCGCATCGCTCGCTCTCAGAAAGCTCGGCAAGAAAACCCGCGCTACTTGGGACGCGTCGCCCGCCGCGCTGCCCGTTCCCTTCGAGTGGCTGCCCGGAGCGACCTCCGTCGTTCAACCGGAGGAGGTTGGGGGAGCTGAGACATTCCTGGCTCTCGACTGTGGCGCAGGAGATCGCCTTGGAAGTCTCGAAGACGCGGCGCGCGCCGGCGAATGCCTCATCAATATCGATCACCATCCGGGCAACGACGACTTCGGCGACTTGAACGTCGTCGTGACTACCGCCTCGTCGACGGCAGAGTTGGTGGCCCGGCTGCTCGAAGACATGAACGTTCCGCTCGACACCGAGATCGCCACCTGTTTGTACGTCGGGATGGTGACCGACACGGGTCGTTTCCAGTATTCGAACACGAGGCCCGACACCTTGCGGCTTGCGGCGGAACTGTTGTCCTACGACGTCCCCGCCCCGTTGATCGCGCAGAAGGTGTTCGAGTCGTCGTCGTTCGGGCTGCTCAAGCTCACGGGGCGCGTGCTCGACCGCGCGGTGTTGGTGAAGGATGCGCGCCTCGTTTATTCGTGGATGACGCGTGCGGACCTCGACGATACGGGAGTCAACATCACCGAGACCGACAGCTTGATCGACGCTGTTCGCTCGACGCGCGCGGCCGATGTCGCCGCCATCTTCAAAGAGCAGCCGGACGGCCGCTTCCGGGTAAGTCTCCGTTCCAAGGGCCCGGGAGTAGGTGCGATCGCGCGCTCATGGGGAGGCGGAGGCCATGATCTCGCGGCTGGATTCACCGCCGACGACATTGATTCCACGGTGGAGTCGGTCGCGCGCGCTCTCGCGTCCGGAGAGTAGCCATGCCCGACGGCGTGGTGATCGTCGATAAACCGGCGGGCATGACCTCACACGATGTCGTCGACGAGGTCCGGCGCCGCTTTGCCACTCGCAAGGTCGGCCACGGAGGAACTCTCGATCCGGACGCAACCGGTGTTCTCGTGCTGGGCCTCGGCAAGGCCACCAGATTTCTCGATTACTCGCAAGCAACTCCCAAGCGCTACCAGGCTCATGCGGTGTTCGGCATCACGACGTCAACTCAAGACGCGTCCGGCGAGGTCCGGGAACGGTCCGAAGTGCCCGTGGAGCGCGCCACTCTGAGCGAGGTGTTAGCCGATCTCACCGGAGTCCTCGAGCAAGTGCCCCCGATGGTGTCGGCGGTGAGAATCGGAGGCGAGCGCCTCTACGAGAAAGCGCGGCGGGGCGAAGAGATAACCCGGGCGGCGCGCCCCGTCACGATTCACTCATTGGAGCTAACCGGGTTTTCGGGGCGCGAGGCTTCGTTCGACGTGCTCTGCTCCGCGGGGACATACATCAGGACGCTGGTGCACGACATAGGACAAGTCCTGGGATGCGGCGCCCACTTGAAGACCCTGCGAAGGACCGAAGCCGGGGGTTTTGACATAGAGGACGCGGTGCCGCTCGCGGATCTCGCGGCACGAGACCTCAAGCCTCTTTCCGCTGCGGTTCGCGGGATGCCGCGCATGGACCTCGACCGCGCGTGCGCGCTCATGGTGAGCCGTGGCCGGCCCATCGACGGCGGAGATACGCGGGCCGAAGAAGACGAACGTGTGGCTTTGCTGCACGACGGGTTGCTTGTGGCCGTGTACCGAAGATCTCATGATCGCCTCGTCGCCGAGCGGGTGGTGCCATCGTGAAAGTGATGACCGGAATCAATGAATTGAGCGCAGCGTCCACTGGTTCGGCGGTCACCATCGGCACCTTCGACGGCGTGCACCTCGGACACCGAGCTTTAATTGCGCGGACCATCAGGCGAGCGCGCGAACGCGGCTTGCGATCGGTGGTGGTCACCTGGGACCGGCACCCAAACGTCACTCTGCGGCCGGCATATGTGCCTCCGCTCCTGACCGGCGAGAGACGAAAGCTCGAGCTGCTCGAGGAAACCGAAGTGGATGCGGTCGCGCTGGTGGCTTTCGATGAGGAGCTGTCGCGGCTCACCCCGGAGACGTTTGCGGCAAGAGTCCTTTCGGTGGGACTTGGAGCCGGCGCAGTCGTCGTCGGGGCCGGCTGGAGGTTCGGCCATCGCGCCGCGGGCGACGTAGCCCTTCTGGAGAAGCTGGGGCCGGATCTGGGCTTTACGGCGGAAGGGCTGAATCTAGAGACGGTCGCGGGCGGTCCCGTTTCGTCCAGCCGGGCGCGCGCGGCCGTGACCGGCGGAGA
>JACDBF010000366.1 GCA_013695055.1 Actinomycetota bacterium | reverse complement strand
TGTAGACGGCGTCCCACTCGCAGCCCTTCGCGGAATGAATCGTGCTCAGCACGAGATAATCGTCGTCGAGCAGCGGCGGGCCGGCAAGGTCGCCGGTGGAGGCCGGAGGATCGAGCGTCAAGTCGCTAACGAAGCGTTCTGTCGTCGCATAGCCGCCCGCAATCACGCCCAATTGCTCGATGTCGGCCCAGCGGCTGTCCGGCGAGTCATACAGGCGTTCGACGATCTTTTTGTAGAGGGGGCCGATGCGCTCTATACAGACGGCCGGTTTCGGCGTGTCGCCGGCCCCCAGCGCGCAGTCGGTGATAACGGCGCAGAAATCGTCAAACTGACGGCGTGCCGCGGCCGGGACGGGAGGTTGTCCTTGATCGAGTCGCGCGATGGGCGTCGTTCCATGAGGGGCCGGTCGGCCGTCGGCGCGCACCCCGAGCGCTTCCATCACGCGCCGGGCGCTCGCCGGTCCAATCCCCTCCAGCAAGCGCAGCACGCGGAACCAGCACACTTCATCGAACGGGTTCTCCAGGATCCGTAGAAACGCCAGCAAATCCTTCACGTGCGCCGCTTCCATGAACTTCAGGCCCCCGAACTTCACGAACGGGATGTTGCGTCGCGCGAGCTCGATCTCCAGCAAAGAGCTGTGGTGCCCGGTGCGAAACAACACCGCCTGGGACTTAAGCGGCACCCCTTCCTCGCGCTGCTCGAGCACCCTTCGGCAAACCGCGTCGCTCTGTTGCGCCTCATCCAGACACGACACCAGCCGAGTCCTCCCGTCGCCGGTTCTCGTCGACCACAGCTCCTTGCTATATGCGCGTGTCGCTTGCTTCATCAGCGCATTGGATGCGTCGAGAATCGGAGGCGTAGATCGATAGTTGTGTTCAAGCTTCAGCACGCTCGCGCCGGGAAAGCGCGCGGAAAAGTCCAGGATGTTCGCGACGGTGGCCGCCCTGAACGAGTAGATGGCCTGCGCGTCGTCGCCCACGACCATCAACCCCGCCCTCGGCCGGTGCATGCCTTGAAGGATGTCCGCTTGCAGCGTATTGGTGTCCTGGTACTCGTCGACGAGAACGTGATCGAACAATCCCGCCAGCGTGGCCGAAGCCTGTGGGGTCTCGGTGAGCGCCCGCCAGTAGAGCAGCAAGTCGTCGTAATCGAGGACGACTTGCTCTCGCTTGCGTTTCGTGTAGGACTCGAAGATCGCGCGAATGCCTGTGATCTCTCCGGCACACCATGGGAAATGGCCGTCCAGCACGCGACCAAGCTTTTCGTTTCGGTTCACCATCGCTGAATAGATGGCCGCGAGCGTTTCCTTGCGCGGGAAACGAGTCTGGCCCTCTCCCCTGCGCTGCTCGCCCCGCACCAAGTCCATGAGGTCGGCCGAATCGGAGGCATCCATCACCGTGAAGTTGGGGGGCAGCGACAGCGCTCGGCCGTAGATGCGCAAGAGTCGGTTGGCGACGGCGTGGAAGGTCCCGCCCCAGACCCTATGGGTGGCGCCGGGGCCGGCTATGCGCTCGGCGCGGGCCAACATCTCCTGGGCGGCGCGCCGAGTGAAGGTGAGCAGCAGTATCCGCTCCGGGGCCGTCCCGCCGTCGATCAGATGAGCGACGCGCGCGGTCAGCGTCTTGGTCTTGCCGCTCCCGGCCCCCGCTACCACCACGACGGGCGGGCCCTCGTGAAGGACCGCGGCGCGCTGCTCGGGATTCAGCTCGCGCAGCCACCGCGCCGGCCGGGCCGCCTCCGTCTGATCGAGCACGCGCTCATCGAACACGCGTTCGAGTATAGGTTGCGCCCGGCCGGCAACTTCGTCATTCCCTGGGCTGTATCGGTGCCTTAAGAGCCTTCCTCGGCCGCGAAGCGGACGGTGACATCCTGCTGTTCGGCGCCTCTCAGGATCTTCAGCGACAGCTCCGATCCGGCGGCGTCGAGGACCTCGTAGAGCTCGTCGCCGTCGGTGAGAGCGCGACCCCCGGCGTGCGTGATGAGGTCTCCTTCCTTGATCCCCGCCCGGTCGGCTGCGCCGTCCTCTTCCACTACTCGCACGAGCAGGCCCTCGGCCTCCGGGAGCCCCACTGCCCTGCGGAGCTTGCGCGCCACGGGGGCCGAAGCGAGGCCCACTCCGAGGCGCGGCTTGGAGGGAGACTCTCCTCGGCCCAGGGCATCCACCCGCTCCTTCAAGGTGGCGTCGGCCGGCACGGCCAGATAGAAGCCCTCGCCCAGCCGGTTGGTGTTGATACCCAGAACCCGTCCCGAGTCGTCGACGATGGGTCCTCCCGAGGAGCCGCGCACGAGGGGGGCGCTGTGCTCGATGCTGCCGGTTATGCGCCGCCCTCTAGGGCCCCTGAAGCTTCTCTGGGTCGAGGACACGAAGCCGTGGGTGACTCTGAGCCCCCGCCCTCCGGGGTTTGCGAGCGCGAAGACCGCATCGCCGAGGGACGCCTCACCTTCAGCCCAGTCGAGGGCCTCGGGCGTCTCGCCCTCGACGGTTACGACCGCGAGATCGGCATCGACATCCACTCCGGCAACCCGGCCGGCCTCCGACCGGCCGTCGGCGAACACCACGGTGGTCTCCTCGCCCCTCAAGTTGTGGGCGTTGGTGAGTACCCGCCGGGGGCTTATGACGACGCCCGAGCCAAGGCCCCACCGTCGTCCCACTCCAACGATCGCCCCGCCGGCCTTCTCGGCCACCGACTTGATCGACGTTTCGGTCTCTTGCAGCGACATCTCATTCCTCCTAGCTAGTTACTAGTAACTTGCAAGTTACTATCACCTTACGAGGAGGAGCGCAAGGACGGAGTGAAGGAGCCTCGGGAGGAGATGGCTACGATGCGGACATGAGCGAGCCCGCCAAGAGCTCTCCGTTGACAAACGCCCTGGCCCAGGTAGGTGACCGCTGGACGCTTCTGGTCGTCGAGGCGCTGCTGGAAGGCCCCCGGCGTTTCAACGAGCTGGCCGAAGAGCTGGACGGCATTGCCCCGAACATCCTCTCGGATCGCCTCAAGCGGTTGGAGAAAGAGGCTCTGCTGGTGGCGCGGCCCTATTCCAAGCGCCCCGTGCGCGTCGCCTATGAGCTCTCGTCCGACGGGTCACAGCTCGCCGGCGCCCTACGCCTGCTGTCCCACTGGGGCTCCCGGCGCGCGGGGGGGCCCGCGGGCCCGCGTCACGAGGCCTGCGACACTCCGCTGGAGACCCGCTGGTACTGCCCCACCTGCCAATTGGTCATCGAGTCTCCCGACGACGAGGAGCTGCGCTTCCTATAGGGCCGCTCGACCCAAGAGAAAGCCGGCGAGATAAGTCTCGAAGCCGCGGCGGCCACGCCACATCATGAGCGAGTGATTGGCCTTGAACAGCGGACGAGCCACGCGCGCCGTTCGCCGTAGAAGCTTCTTGTTGGCGACCACCTCTTCCTCGAACAGAGCGCGGCTGCTGTCGCCACGCTCCTCAATGCGCCAGCGCGAGAAGCCCTCGAGGTCGCCGGTCAGAGTCATCTCCAGAGCACGCTCTTGCTCGCCGCCGGGCGCGCGCGCCCCGATGAAACGCAAGTCGTATGGAAGAAAGGCGCGCGCTCTGAAGGCCGCGTGGTCGTCGTCTATCCGTTCTACCTCTTTGACCTCGGGCCACCACTTCGGGTAGTCGGCGATCTCGGACAACGCCGCGTAAACCGCAGACGCAGGGGCGTCGAGCTCCCAAACGCTGCGGAAGCTGTAGAAGTTCGGATCGCCCATGCTCGCCAAATCTAATGTGGTTAGGGTTGGCCGAGGCGGGCGATCCACTCGGAGAGCTCGGAGCGCGACCAGAAATTCACGATGTTGCCTGGGTCCACGCCGGCCTCGGCGGCCCTGGCCAGAGACATGGGGGCGAACCTCAACTCCTGGGGGTCGTGAGCGTCGGTGCCGATGGACAGCGTGACGCCGGCATCGGCGGCCAGGCGCAGGAGGTCAAGACTCAAATCCTGCCTATGAGGATGAGCGTTGATCTCGAGAGCGATACCCGAATGGGCCGCAGCCTCCATTACCCGAGGCCAGTCGGCGGTCAGCCCTGGGCGCCGGTTGAACCTCCGGCACGACGGGTGACCGATGATCTGGACGTGGGGATTCGCGAGGGCCCCGAGATAGCGGCCGGTCTGATCGTCTGTCGAACGCAGCGCTGAATGGAACGATCCGACGACCATGTCAAGAGGCTCGAGAGTCTCTGCCTCCATGTCGCCCTCTCCGCGCCCGTCGAGGTTCATCTCCAGCCCATGAAGGATCGTGAGATCGAAGCCTTCGGCATCCATCTCGGCGTTCACGGCGGATATCTCGGCCGCCTGTTGCGCGAGTCGAGCCGCGTCCATGCCTCCGGCGATCTTGAGGCCCTGCGAATGATCGGTGATCGCTAGGTGGGTGTAGCCGAGCGCGGCGGCGCCGAGCGCCATCTCCCGGATGGAGGACTTGCCGTCGCTGTAGGTTGTGTGCATCTGGAGGTCCGAGCGCAGCCTCCCCTCCCATCCCGGGGCGTCCGCCAGGACGGACCGAGCGCGCGCGAAGCTGCTAAAGCCGGCCCGCTTGGGCGGCGGCTCGGGAGCATCGGCCGATTCCCTCAACCATTCGGCGATCCGGCGGGCGAGGCTGGGACCGACGTAGTCCAGCTCTTCAAGAGAGCCTCCCCCGTTCGCGACCTCGGATGCCTCGGTATCCCAGTAGAGCGCAGCCCCGGCGGCGCGCTCATACGCCTTGGCCCGATGGCCGTCGGCTTCCTCTCCGCGATGGGCCAAGAGCTCGGCGATCTCGAGGTTGGTGGGGCTCACTCGATCACTTTAGACACTCGACGTGTGAGAGCCGCATGGCCTCCGGGCCGAAGCGGCATTATTGCGTCATGGTCCTCGCTTTTCAGCCCCCTTTAGACCCCATGCTCGCTCGCCTGAAAGAAGAGATTCCCAAGGGCGAGGGATGGCTTTACGAGCCCAAGTGGGACGGGTTCAGGGCTCTCGTCTTTGCCGCCGGGGATTCCATCGAGATGTTCAGCCGCGACCGCAAGCCGCTGGGCCGCTACTTTCCCGAGCTCCTGCCGGCGCTCAC
>JACDBF010000362.1 GCA_013695055.1 Actinomycetota bacterium | reverse complement strand
CCAACGTTGCGCTCGTTGTAGGAGTCGGTCGCAGCCACAAAGACCTGCATCCCATCGACCTCGGCATCGGCGGCCGCCTCGGCCCCGCGCCGGTTGGGGACGAGCGCCGAATAGAAGACGCCCGGCCGGCGGGCGATGTTTGCAAGCACGTCGGCCGCATCCGCCATCTGCGGAACCGCTCTTGGGGAGACGAATGAGACCGCCTCGATGGCAGCCAAGCCCGACGCACTCAAAGCATCTATGAGGTGGACCTTGTCATCCGTCGAGACCTCGGCCTTCTCACTTTGAATGCCGTCGCGTGGGCCAACCTCTCGCACACGAATGGATCCGGGAATGTTCAGCGGTTCTTCCACACGGGCTGGCGTTTCTCGTTGAACGCGGCGATGCCTTCTTCGCGGTCCTCGGTTAGGACCACGCGCGCCCAGGCGTCGTTCTCCGCCTCAATTCCGTCCTCGAGAGCGAGGCCCAAAGACACTTCCACGACTCGTTTCGCCTCACGCACCGCCACGGGAGAAGACTTACCAATGGCGCCGGCCAGGTCCATCGATGCGTCATGCAGGTCGGCCCGCGGCACGACCTGGTCGACCAGACCCATCGCGGCCGCTTCGGAGGCGTCCACCTGACGTCCGGTGAAGATCATCTCCTTGGCGCGAGCCGGGCCTATCCGGCGCGGCAGGAGTTGAGTGCCTCCGCCCGCAGGAATCAGCCCCACGCGCGCCTCGGGCAGCGCCAGCTTCGTACCTTCAGCCGCAACGATCAGGTCGCAAGAGAGCGCGAGCTCGAGACCTCCGCCCATGGCGAACCCGAACACGGCCGCAATGCTCGGCTGCGGCAACTCTCTGACGGACTGAAACAGCGCGCGCATCTGCCTGCGGTTAGCGTAGAAGTCCTCCAACTCGAAGGAAAGTCGTTCCTTGAGGTCCGCTCCCGCGCAGAAACCATCGTCGCCCGAAGCGGTCAGAATCATGACCTTGATGTCTGGGCGGCTCCCTACCGCTCGCAGCACGTCACGGAGCGCATCGGCCAGCGAACCCGAGATCGCGTTCATAGCTTCCGGGCGCTCGAGTCTCACCACAGCGATGTCGTCTACCACCTCGAGGGAGGCAAGCGCCCCAGGAGCCACCATGCTCATACTGGAGGCACCCCGCGCCCGCTCCTGCGAGGCGATGGCTCACGGTCCTTCGACTCGGCAAAGGCCAGTCTCCTTGCCAGCTCCACGCGCAGATCATCCGGCTGCACCACTGCATCGACAACGTTCTCCGACGCGAGATGCAACAGATCGATATCGCGCTCGTACTCGCGCCTCTTTTCCAAGACGAATCGCGCACGTTCATCCTCGTCCTCGATGGATTGAATGGCGTTGAAATAGACGGCGTTAACGGCCGGCTCCGGTCCCATGACGCCGATGCGAGCAGTTGGAAGAGCGATCGTGGCGTCCGGCTCGAACCCCGGGCCCGCCATCGCATAAAGTCCGGCTCCATAGGCTTTGCGAACGATCACGCAGAACTTGGGCACGGTCGCCTCCGATACTGCGGTGATCATCTTTGCCCCGTGCCGGATTATTCCCTGGCGCTCGACGGCTGTCCCGATCATGAATCCGGGTACGTCTGAGAGAAACATGAGAGGTATCCCGAAAGCATCGCACAGCCATATGAACCGAGCCGCTTTGTCGGCCGAGTCGACGAAGAGAGCACCGCCTTTGTGAAGGGGTTGATTGGCTACGATTCCAACCGAACGCCCGCGGATGCGGGCCAGACCGGTGATCAGCTCTGGGGCGAAATCTGGTTTGATCTCGAAGAGAGACTCCTCGTCGACCACACCGGCTATCAACGAGTACATGTCGAAGGCACGACTCTCGTCGGCCGGCACAAGCGAAGCTAGAGAGCCGCGATATGCCGGCGATACATCAACCCCGCCGAGCGTCGAATCGGAGAAGTATGAGAGATAGCTTCGGGCCGCCGCGATAGCCGCCTTGTCATCGGAGACCAAGAGATCGCCGCAGCCGGAGATCTCACAATGCATGCGGGCGCCTCCCATCTCTTCGAGAGATACCCGTTCGCCTATTACCTCTTCGGCCATCCGTGGAGAGCCCAAGTACATGGACGCGTTCTTCTCGACCATGAACACGACATCGCAAAAGGCGGGTATGTAGGCTCCGCCTGCCGCCGACGGCCCGAAGAGGCAACAGATTTGTGGAATCTCACCCGACGCCTGCACTTGAGTGTAAAAGATCTTGCCTGCGCCGCGCCTACCAGGGAACAATTGCACCTGATCGGTTATTCGTGCGCCCGCCGAATCGACCAAATAGAAAATAGGGAGGCGGTGTCTGCGAGCCAACTCGATGATGCGAATGATCTTTTCGACCGTGCGTGCACCCCATGATCCGGCCTTTACGGTCGCATCATTAGCCATGATCGCCACGGGGTGGCCGCCGACTCGGCCGACGCCGGTGACGACGCCGTCGGCGGGGAGATCCTCACTCAGCGCGTTGACCAGCAGCCCGTCCTCTGAAAAGTCCTCGACGGAATCGAGCAGCAGCGACAGACGGTCGCGCACGAACAGCTTCCCCTGGCCCGCGAGCTTCTCGTGATAGCGGGGCGAACCACCCTTCAGGACGCGCCGCGCCGCCGCTGCGACATCGCGCCGTTCGGCCTGCGTCTCTTCGCCGTCTCTTATCGGAGCCTCCAATGGTGGGTCGAGAGAGTCAATCCTAAGGCCGCACGCGCGCTGTGCCCCTAGGCGCCCGTACGAGCTCCGTGAGAGTCGCGATCTCGTGCCGGGCCCGTTCTGTGCCGGAAAACGTTCGAATTACGAACGCTGATCCGCTCAGATGGGCTCTGGGCGCGCGGCTACTCGCAGGGAGGCGAAGGCGCTCGTCAGGGCATCCAGCTGGTAGTGAGC
>JACDBF010000427.1 GCA_013695055.1 Actinomycetota bacterium | reverse complement strand
GTGAGCAAGAGCTCCCGGCCGTGCGCCAGCTCCAGTCGCCGGGTGGTGGGATCAAGGGTCGAGAAAAGCCGGTCCTCGATGACCACGTCGGCGGAGGTCAGGGCCCGCAGCATCGTCGATTTGCCCGCGTTCGTGTAACCGACCAGAGCAACGACCGGCGCGCCGGAACGATGACGGCGGCGGCGCTTTAGCCGCCTGGTCTTCTCGAGCTGCTCCAGGTCTTTCTTTACGCGCACGATGCGTCTGACGATTGCCCGGCGTTCTGATTCGAGCGCGGTTTCGCCGGGCCCCCTGCGCGTGCCGATACCTCCACCCATCCGAGACAGCACCTCGCCCCATCCCCTCAGCCTCGGGAGCCGGTAGTTCAACTGCGCAAGCTCGACTTGGAGCTTGCCTTCGGCAGAGCGAGCGTGCTGCGCAAATATGTCGAGGATCAGCCCGGTGCGATCGACAACCTTGAGACCGCGCTCGGCCAGTGGGTTCACGCCTGCGAGCTCCTCTAGGTTCCTTCCCTGCGCCGGCGTGAGCTCGTCGTCGAAGATGAGAAGGTCCGCGTCGAGGGCTCCGGCCGCGCTGACGATCTCGGCGGCTTTGCCCTTCCCGACATAGGTGGCGGAGTCGGGCGCATCGCGCCGTTGAACGACCCGGTCGATCGTATCGGCGCCCGCGGTGTCACAGAGTGCCTCGAGCTCGTCGAGCGACTGCTCGGCCTGGGAGGTGGATGTCGAGCCGAACGCGGCGGCGACCAGAAGCGCGCGCTCGCGCTCGGGCCTCGTCGCATGGCCGGCGACCGGCTTCGTCAGGTGACCACCTTGCGCAAACGCTCGACGCCCTCTTCGAGGCGGTCATCGGAAATCGTCAAGGAAAAGCGCACGAAGCCCTCCCCGGAGGGCCCGTAACCGTTTCCCGGCGCGACGACGATATCCGTCTCGTCGAGGAGAAAGGTGGTGAACGACTCAGACGTGTGACCTTGGGGGACGGGGACCCACACATAGATCGAGCCTCGGGGCGGCTCCACGACAACGCCCATCGACTTGAGACCATCACAGAGAAGATCGCGACGGCGACGGTAGCGCTCTACGGTCTCTTTGAGGTGATCGCCGGGTCCGTCGAGGGCGGCAATGCCCGCGCGCTGCAAGGCATCGAAGACTCCCGAGTCGATGTTCGTCTTGAGCCTCTTGAGCGCCTCGATCGCCGTAGGAGAACCGGCAACCCATCCCACTCGCCAGCCCGTCATGTTGTAAGACTTGGACAGCGAATGAAACTCAACCGCACAGTCCATCGCGCCGTCGGCCTGCAGGACACTCGGCGCGACGTAGCCGTCGAAAGTGATCTCCGTATAGGCCGCATCATGGGCCAATAGGAGGTCGTGCTCCTTGCAGAATGAAACGGCTCTTTCGAAGACGCTCAGGTCGACGGTCGCGGAGGTCGGATTAGAGGGGTAGTTCAGCCACATCACCGTAGCCCGCTCGAGCGCTCCCTGGGGGATTGCGTCGAGGTCCGGCACGAAACCGTTCTCGGGCACGAGCGGCATCAGGACCGCTTCTCCCCCCGCGAGAATGGTCCCCGTCTCGTAGACGGGGTACCCGGGGTCGGGCACCAGAACGACATCCGAGGGATCTACGAAGGCGACTGGGAGATGGAAGATTCCCTCCTTGGAGCCGACCAGGGGCTGTATCTCATCGTCCGAGTCGAGCTTCACTCCGAAGCGCGAGCCATACCACGAGGCTATGGATTCTCTAAAGCGCGGCATCCCCGTGTAAGACGGATAACGATGTGTCGCGGGATCGCGCGCTGCGTCGATCAACGCTTCCACGATGTGCGGGGCCGTTGGGAGATCTGGATCGCCGACTCCGAACGAGATGATGTCTGCGCCGCGGGCGCGCGCCTGTGCGACTTTTCGGTCGATCTCAGCGAATAAGTACGGGGGCAGCTTCTCGATCCGTCGCGCGGTTCTCATCTGAGCCGATCCAAATCGACGTCGCCCGAGAAAGCCTCGAGGGCGGGGCCAGTCATCAAGACCGGTTCCTCATCGTCAACGCTTCCACGCCATTCGATGCTGAGCTCCCCGCCGGGCAAGGCGATGGTCACTTGTTCGTCGGTTCCCCGCAAGGCGCGCGCGGCAACCGCAACCGCGCACGCGCCGGTTCCGCATGCAAGCGTCTCACCCGGGCC
>JACDBF010000355.1 GCA_013695055.1 Actinomycetota bacterium | reverse complement strand
ATACGAGGGACATGTCTGCGAAGGCGGTCAAGGCGAGCACCTGAATCTCGGGATGGCGCTGTTTGATCACGCGCGTCGCTTGCACCCCGTCCATCACGGGCATGTTCATGTCCATCAAGACGATGTCGGGCCTGAGCGCCCCGACCTGGTCGATGGCTTCGGAGCCGTTGCAACCTTCCCCGACGACCTCGAACTCGTCCTTTAGCTCGATCAGCTGCCGGATGCTGCGGCGGATGCTGTCGTGGTCGTCAACGAGCAGGATCTTCATGTTTCTTGCATCGGCATTCACGGTGGCACCATTCATCGCCATTGGGCACACTCTGTCCGATTTGTCCAGATTTAGCGATACGCAATAGTGCTTACTGTGCCGGCGCCCACGCTCGCGTGTGGTCCGTTCCGGCCCCCTCGACCCCAGTATCGACTTGGGGGCTGAGAAGAATCAGCCCGATCGCTTGAGCTTTCCGTGCTGCTTCGCGTAGCGCTCGCCTCGACGAAAGACCGCGAGGCCGAGCGGTATGGAGATGACGCCGATCAGGATCAAGGGCCATATCTCGCCCCATAGAGAGCCGACTCCGGCCCCCTCGAGAATCGCGTCGCGAATTCCCTCGAGCGCGTAGGTCGCGGGCGAGATGACTGCCACCAGCTGCATCGGCCGGGGCAGAACATCGACGCTGTAGTAGATCCCCGAGACCACCAGAAGCAGGCCCTGAGCGATGAAGCCGAGCTGCGTTCCCTTCTCCGGCGAGATGAGGGGGAGGACGGCAGTCATCATCCCGATACCGACGAACGAAACGGACGCTACGGCCAGCACCACCAACGCGCCGGCGAAGTTCGCGCTTGGCATCTCGAGATTGAAGAACCACGCGATTGCGGCGAACAACAACCCGGCGCGCACCACTCCATAAGCCACTGCAAAGATGCCCATGCCCAGAAGGTGAACCGTGCGGGACAGGGGAGCCATGAAGGTGTACTCGATTGTGCCCTCCCAGCGTTCCCACGCGACCGTCTCGGTGAGGATCTCGAAGATGATTCCGAGATACGCCCAGATAACCGCTCCGATAAGGAGCACGGTGGTCTGACGGTTGACATCGAGCTGTCCCCCGGAAGCCTCCACTCCCTCGGCGATGAACACGATGGTGAGCGTGTTAGCCACCGTCCACAGAAAGAACGCGACCTCCCACCAAACGTAGCGCTTGACCAAGTAGGCGTTGCGCTCGACGATGCCCCCCAGTCCAATCAGCTCGCTTCGCAGTCCGACCGACGCCCCCCTCATGTCCCTCCCCCGTTCTCGTCTGCTTGCTCTTGCTCGAAAGACTTTCCGGTCGCCTTGAAGAACGCCTCTTCCAGTGTCGACACCTCGTAGTGGCGTTTCAGCTCATCGGCGTCCTCGAGTATCAGAAGCTCGCCGCCATCGAGAATCCCCACGCGCTCGGCGATCTCCTCAGCCTCGTGGAGGTCGTGAGTGCACAGCAGGATGGTGACGTCGTTCGCCGCGCGGATGTCTCGGATGAAATCTTGCACCTCGAGCTTCGAGCGGGGATCCAGACCGGTGGTCGGTTCATCCAGCAGCAAGAGAACGGGAGAGGTGAGCAGGGCTCGGGCCAATGCGACCTTCTGCTGCATGCCGCGCGACAGATCCTCCATGGGCTCATTTCGCCGCGCGCTCGGAAAGCCGACGCGTTCGAGGATCTCGGGGATGCGGGTGCGCGTCTCACTTGCGGTCATCCCGTAAAAGCGCGCGGCGTAGCTCAGATTCTCGCCCGACGACATCCGCTTGAAGAAGGACGCTTCCACCGAGACGCGGTTGACCAAACGCCTCACCGAGCGCGGATCGGTGAAAACGTCGTGCCCGAACACATACGCGCTGCCCCCATCGTGCAGCAGCAGAGTCGAGAGAAGGCGAACCAGGGTCGATTTTCCCGATCCGTTCTGGCCCAGGATCGCCACGCATTCGCCCCTCTTGATCGTGAAGCTGACGCCTTTGAGCGCCGCAACCCTGCGCCTTCGTTTGAATCTGCCGGCGCGCTTGTCCCGGCGCAGGAACTCCTTGGTGAGATCGGCAACTTCGACGGCGGGTACGCCGTCGGGCGCTTGTGGACGAGAGGACATGGCGGTGGCGGTGCGGGACATGGAGACTCCTTCGAGGCTGGTGGGTGAGCTTGGATGCGCGCGGGCAACGCCCGGTGGAGCGCGCGAGCCAGAAGAGCGTGGTCAGCCGAGGAGTATCAAGACGGGAACACCATAACGCCCCGAGGCGCGGTCGCGCGTCACAACAGCTCGAGGGTGGTGTCGTAGCCGAGCTTGGCCATCGTTGGGGCGATGAGGGGCATGATCGGGCGAATCTGGTCTTCTCGGTCCCGCCACTTGTCCGGGCGCGGTGGGCTCGTCGTCTGCACGGGGTGCGCTCCGAGATTGGACGCCATCGCCGTGACTGCCTTCGAAGGAGGAAGGCCGAGGCCCTCGAGGATGCGAGCGATCTCCATCTCGGGCCGAGCCAGAAGATCCTCGAAGCGCAACTCTAGGATCCTTTCCTTCGGGATATGCGCCAGGTCGGCCAGCGCGGTCTCGTAGGACGAAACGTACTGGAGGGCGGCAACTTCGGGGATGGAGCTGTGCGACCAGTCGCGCCACCCCGGCGGCAGCAGGTAGCACCAGAAACGGCCCTTGTACTCGGCGAGGTCGAGGGGCTCGGGCAGCCGGTAGGACATGCCGTGGCGAAGGGTCCAACCCTCGATCAACGAGCTCACCGTGTCGGGCCCGTTGCGCTTTAGCAGCACGAATACGGCGTCGGGGAAAAGCTCGTTCAGATAGGGAACTCGCAGACTGCTGCGCGGGGTCTTGTCCATGAATCGCGCGCGGCCTGCGATCTTCGTTATTCCCGCGTAGATCCGGCCCGGCTCATCTGGGTGGATGTCGTCCGCGGTCAGCCTGTCCGAGGTCCAGCCCCTAAGGCGCGGGTGCTGGTAGGTGTTCCAGAGGATGTGGCCTTCTCCCAGAGGGGCTCCGAGCAATTCATGCCGGCGGAGCAGCCGAAATAAAAGTGTCGTGCCCGATCGGGGGCACCCCAGTATGAAGATGGGTCGCTCCGGTACGGTGCCGGCGTGCGCGCTCGCGCTGCGAAACTGTAGCCAGAGCCGCTTGAAGTGCAGCAGGCGACGCCGGACGAACACCTCAATTCGTTGCGGCAGCGGGTCGTCGACCACTCCGGGGGGCCGACGGCTGATCGCTTGGCGCTTGGTGCGGTCCCAGATATCTTTCGCGTGGCTTTTTATCGTCATGGTTGCATTCTGCTATGTCCGACGATGATCTCCGTGGCGATCGTCTTTAAGGCTGCCCGCGGCTCGCGAGCCCGGAGTCCTGGGAATCGCCGCTAGCGTCCGGTTGGCTCCAAGGATGCTTGGAGGGGGAGCGAGAGGATGAACGACACCTGACCTCGGGACGCGCTCACGTCGATCACGCCGTTCAGCGAGCGCGCCAGCTTGGAGGCGATGAACAATCCCAAGCCGACGCCTGCGGCGCCGTCCGCCGGAGCTCCGCGCTGGAAGGCGGAGAACAAGCGCGAGTAGTCGACGTCGTCGGGAAGGGAACCCTGATTGTGAACGCCGATCGAGACGCGGCCCGATTCGACCAGAGCCTCCACGGTTATGTCGCTGCCCTCGGGCGAGTGCGAGAGCGCGTTCTCCAGCAGGATGCCGAGGATGTCCCGTACCGCCCGTGCATCGACGACCAGGGTGACCTCCGGAAGGTTCGCCACGCTCACGGTTCGAGAGTGGTCGAATCCCTTCAAGGCGTCTCCGATGACCTCCGGCAAGAACGCAGGCACCGGCTCGGCGGCAAGCTCTGCTTTTGCTCCCGCCAGCAGGTTGTCGATCAACCTCTTTAGATCCTGTGCGCGCTCGTAAGAGTTGG
>JACDBF010000344.1 GCA_013695055.1 Actinomycetota bacterium | reverse complement strand
GCCGGATTGCCGATGCGGATCGCGGTCGCCACAGTCTTGGGATCGTCGACTATCTTCCCCCTGACGATGGGATCCGCCCCGCGCGCCTGAAAACCGAACAACGTGGGAAGGGCTTGCGACCACCCGGCCGCCAGGGCTTCGCGGTATCCCCGCCAGTAGGCGGTGATGTTCCCCGCGTTGCCGACCGGCATCACGTGAATGTCGGGAGCCCTCCCCAGCGCGTGGACGACTTCGAACGCGGCAGTCTTCTGGCCCTCGATCCGATGAGGATTAATCGAGTTGACCAGCGTGATGGGGTGACAATCACTCATCTCCTTGGTGAGCTCCAGGGCTCGGTCGAAGTTGCCCTCGATCTCGATAACGCGTGCTCCGTAAACAAGCGCCTGGGCCAGCTTTCCCAAGGCAACGTTGCCGCGCGGTATGAGAACCGCGCATACGAGTCCCGCCCGGCCGGCATACGCCGCGGCCGACGCGCTGGTATTCCCGGTCGATGCACACACGACGACCTTGGAGCCTTCCTCTAAGGCCTTGGAAATGGCGACGGTCATGCCGCGGTCTTTGAACGAGCATGTCGGGTTCAAGCCCTCGTTTTTGAACCACACCTCGGCCCCCGTCTCTTTGGACGCGCGCTCGGAATAGAGGAGCGGCGTATCGCCCTCGTCGAGCGTCACGATAGGCGTTTGTTTCGACACCGGGAGGTGGTCGAAGTAGCGACGAATCACGCCTCTGCCGCCGGCCACGGTCAGTGGTCCGGCGTTCGGCAAGCTCATCCCTCGGCGGTTCCGGTCACTCGCATCTTCGAATCGATGTTCTTGACCGTCTCCAAAGAGCGAAGCTCCGCGAGCGTGCGCGCATGGTGGCCTTCGCTCGCCGCATGCGTTATCAGCATCAGCGTCGCCTCTTCTCCCGAGCCTTCCTGTCTGACGCTCGCAATCGACACCCCGTGCTTGGCGAACACGCCGGCGACCGCCGACAGGACGCCGGGCTGATCCATCACGGATAGCACCACGTAGTAACGAACGAGCGCCTCGTCCGGGGGCCTGATGCGGGCGCGATCGTGATAGCAGGTGCACCCGGGTCCGCTCGCCCCGCTCGATATGTTTCGGGCGATCTCGACGATGTCACCTACGACTGCCGATCCAGTTGGACCACCGCCCGCTCCGCGCCCGAAGAACATCAGCTCGCCCACTTCGGACCCTTCCACGAACACCGCGTTGAACACATCGCGAACCGCCGCAAGAGGGTGTGTCTTGGGAAGCATCGCCGGGTGCACGCGCGCCGAGATCTGGCCGTCTTCCACTTCCGCCACCGCGAGCAGCTTCACCTCATAGCCCAGGTCGTGTGCGGCACGAATGTCGGCCACCCCAACCCCGCTGATCCCGTCCGTCTGGACGTCGCTTGCAACCACGCGCGCGTTGAACGCTATTGAAGCGAGTATTGCCAACTTCGCGGCCGCGTCGTGGCCGTCGACGTCGGCGCTCGGATCGAGCTCCGTGTAACCGAGCCGGGCCGCCTCAGTGAGCGCCTCGGTGAACGATTCGCCGGTCTCGGACATGCGCGTGAGAATGAAGTTGGTGGTTCCGTTGACGATGCCCATCACTCGCCGCACGCGATCCCCTGCAAGCGATTCCTTCAGGGGCCGGATAATCGGAATCCCCCCGCCTACCGATGCTTCGAACAGAAGCTCGACGCCGGAAGCTTCAGCGGCCCCCATCACCTCCTCCCCTAGAGTGGCCAGCAGCTCCTTGTTGGCGGTGACGATGTGCTTGCCGGCCTTGGCCGCTTCCACGACGAGGTCGCGCGCAGGTTGAATGCCGCCGATCGCCTCGACGACTATGTCGATCGAGGGATCATGCACGACGCCCCAGGCGTCGTCGGTCCATCGGTCTGGTGAAAGCCTCACCGCTCTTTCCTTGGAAAGATCGCGCACGGCGATACGAGCAATCTCGATGGGCCTCCCGACGCGCGTCTCGATGTCGTCCGCGTGCTCGATGAGGATGCGCGCGGTCGCGCCACCGACGATGCCGCAGCCGAGCAGGCCAATGCGAACTGGTTCTCTCATTGAATGAGACTACCGGGGAGCGACGCCTCGACTTGTTCAGGGAAGCGCACTGAGGCGACCCTCGAGCACCGGCTCACAGCGACCGCCGACCTCGACCCGGCCCGGCTTGGCCCTCAAAAAGATGCGCGACGGGCGGCCGATCTCGGTGCCCTGGGATATCTCCATCTCGAGGGCTCCCACTCGGGCGGCGAGATAGATGCCCAGCTCTGCGGCGGCCGAGCCCGTTGCGGGGTCCTCGGCGATTCCGGCGCCGGGAAAGAATCCCCGGGCCCGGATGCGTCCTGCTCCCGCGCCGGTAAAGCAGTATGCGCCGCTGTTCGTCACTCCGGCGAGAAGCTCGGCGCGCGGTCGGATCCTCTGTAGCACCTCGAGATCGGCAACCGGAATCATCAGATGCCCAATGCCCGCGTCCGAGACCGCCGGACGTAGACGGCCGGCGCGTCCGAGCTCGCGCGCTTCGAGACCGATGTCACCCGGTTCGATACCGAGGGCGTCCGCAATGCGGCCGGCCGCGCGCTCGTCCTTGTCCTCCAAGTCTTCGCCCGCAGCGCCTTCGCGGACGAACCACCATCGGCCATCTTTCACAAAGACGTACGTATCGCCGGCCGCGGACCGCTGCGTCAACCGCTCCTCGGCCGTCAATTCGAGATGCGAGATGGTCCACGCAGTTCCGATGGTGGGATGGCCGGCAAAGGGAAGCTCTTGCGCGGGCGTAAAGATCCGAACGTCGTACGTCGTCTTGCTGATGCCTGTCACGAATGAGGTCTCAGAGAGGTTCATCTCCGAAGCGATCGCTTGCATCTGGGCGCTCGAGAGAGCGGACGCGTTGGGAAAGACGGCCAGCGGGTTCCCCGAAAAGGCCTTGTCCGCAAAGACGTCCACTTGCAGAAAGTCCATAGTCACATCCTTTCCGGAGCGCTTACTCCCAGTATCGACAGGCCGTCTGCGAGCACCGACTTGGTCGCCAGGCACAGCCGGAGGCGCGCCTTGGAGAGTTGTTGGTCATCGGTCACGACCTTGCAGTCCCGGTAGAAGGCGCTGAAGTCGGTAGCCAGCTCCTCGATATAGCGCGTCAGTCTCTGTGGTGCCCGCCTATGGGCCGCGTCCGGAACGGTCTCCTCATAAGCCGCGAGCTTGCGCATCAGGGAGTCTTCCCTTTCGTGAGTGAGCATCCCCAATTCGGCATCCTGCACCCGGAGTGCCTTTTCCTCGGCCTTCTTCAGGATCGAGGAGATACGCGCGTGCGCATACTGCACGTAATAGACGGGGTTCTCGGGCGCTTGTTGCTTCACAAGGTCGATGTCGAACTCGAGCGGCGACTCGAGCGACCGGTTCAAAAAATTGTAGCGCGCCGCATCGACGCCGACCTCGTCGACGAGCTCGTCCAGGGGGACGACGTTGCCCGCCCTCTTGGAGGCCCTGACGGTCACACCCGCCCGCACCAGAGAGATGTTCTGAATCAACGGCATCTCGACGCGCGACCTGTCGATGCCGAGGGCTTCTGCTGCCGCCAGCCATCGTGGAACGGTGCCATGATGTCCGGCTCCCAAGATGTAGATGAGCCGGTCGAATCCACGACGGGACTTGTCGAGAAGATAGGCAGAGTCCGAGGCCAGGTAAGTAGGCTCGCCGGAGGAACGAACGAGCACTCGGTCCTTGTCATCGCCGAGGCGGGAGCTTAGAAACCATCGCGCTCCATCACGTTCCTCCACCCACCCGCCGGCCCCGAGCTTCTCGATCGCCGATCGGGTCGCGCCGCTCTCCTGCAGGCTGCTTTCCAGAAACCAGACTTGATGGTGCGTTCCGAACCTCTCGAGCGTCGCGCGCATCTCCGCCAACATTCGCTCGAGCCCGATTCGCCGCATGGTCGCGTCCCGCTCTTCCTCCGAGGCATGCACGAGGCGGTCGCCGAGCTCCTCGGCCAGCCTCCGAGCCAACACGATCACGTATTCACCTTGGTATCCGTCCTCGGGTATCTCGCCCGGAACGCCGAACTGCTCGAGGTATCGAACCGACAACGACCTAGCGAAAAGACGTATCTGCCGCCCGGCATCGTTCACGTAGTATTCGCGAACCACTTCGTGTCCGGTTGCTTCGAGAAGGTTGGACAAAGCATCTCCCACCGCTGCGTGCCGGCCGCCGACCACGCTGATGGGGCCTGTGGGGTTGGCCGACACGTACTCGACATTGACCTTGATCCCGGCCCCCTCGTCCGTCCGCCCGAAACCAGACTTTGGATCTGACGCCCGGAACACCACGTCGTGGAGCCATTTGGGCGCAAGGCGGAAGTTCAAGAAACCGGGGCCCGCGATCTCGACGCTCTCCACCATGTCGGATGGAGGAAGACGGTCGATGAGGGCTTGGGCGATCGCCCGCGGGTTGTCCCCTCCCCGGCCCGCGGCGAGTGCGACGTTGGTCGACCAATCCCCGTGCTCTCGCTTTCGAGGACGCTCGAACTCGACCGGCGGCATCGCTTCTAGGGCTATGGCGCCGTCCACCGCAGCCGCGCTCAGGGCGGCGTTCATCATCTCTTTTAGGACATCGGTGACCATGGGGGGAGACTAGGTCAGCCGACGAGGCGCTCGACGACCTCCAGGAGATCGGTGGGGTCGAAGGGTTTGGTCAGATAGTCGTCGACGCCGTGCTCGCGGCCCCTTTCTATGTCCGACTGCTGGGCCTTGGCCGAGAGGAAGAGCACCGGGATCGGCTTGGTCCTGTCGCCGGCTTTGAGGCGTTCGACGGTCTGATATCCGTCGAGCCTCGGCATCATGATGTCGAGCACGATCAGGTCCGGAAGCTCGGCCTCGGCCACCTCGACCGCCTGCTCGCCGTGGTGGGCGAGGAGCACGTCGTAACCCTCGAGCTCGAGGTTGACCTGCAGCAGGCGCAGGATCACAGGATCGTCATCGCAAATCAGAATTCTCTTCTTCGCCGCAGCCATCGCATCATGCTACTTGGGCGCTGCGCTGCTCTTGGGTTTTGTGACCCGGATAGTTTGGGTGCTCTAGGGTTTGTGACCGGGCCCCCGTAGCTCAGGGGATAGAGCACGCGCCTCCGGAGCGCGGTGCGCAGGTTCGAATCCTGCCGGGGGCACTTAGCGCCCGTGCGTTGCCAGAGGCTCGCGGTTCGAAAGGGACAGCACTCGGTTCGATCAGGGATACGTGCGCCGATGGACGTTCGGACACCGGCCATTCGAGCGAGGGCCGGGGCATCAGCGAAGGCGCTGATAGCGGCTTGCCCGATACTCCTCGACCCAGAGGCGGGAGCTTCGCCACTGGCCTCGCTCATCGCGTTGTGCGCGCAGCCGCCCCCGCTCGGCCGCCGTGCGGAGAGCACGGACGCTCAGCTGATGATCG
>JACDBF010000328.1 GCA_013695055.1 Actinomycetota bacterium | reverse complement strand
GCTTTCTTTTGAGCCTTGGCCAGGCCGCTTTCAATACTGGCGAGATCCGAGAGCAACAGCTCGGCCCCAAGATCATTGAGCTCCTTGCGAGCATCGGCCCCCCCTCCGTACGCACCCACCACGGAGCACAGCGCGTCCATCTGACGAAAGTTGGCGATGCCTTGCGCGGTCAATCCGCCCGGCACGTCGATGAACCGAACCTTGGCGGCGACGACTTTCTTGGAGTGTTCTAACTCAGCGAGGACATTCAGCCGGTCGTCGGGAACGTCGACAACCGCCTGATTGGAGCGGCCCCCCACGCCACCGGTCCTGGTGAGCGCGGAGAACAGGGTGCTCTTGCCCGCATAGGGCATTCCAACGATCCCAATGTCCTTCATCGCCGCCGAGGTTATCCGGGTTAACGTCTGCCGCGCGCTCTAGCGATCAATTCACGAGGGGAACAAATGGACACCGGATTACGAGACAAGGTCGTGCTGGTCACCGGCGGTGCGGGGGGAATCGGGAGCGCAATCTCGCGAACGTTCGCCGAAGAGGGCGCCCGCGTCGTCGTCCACTATCGGTCGAGCAAGGACCGGGCCGATGGTATCGCGTCGGAGCTTGCGGGCATCGCCCGGTATGGAGACCTCACAATGGAATCCGAAGTCGACGCGCTCTTTTCCGACATCGTCGCGTCACAGGGGCAACTGGACGTATTGATCGCCAACGCGGGCGCGTGGCCAAGCGACGACGTTCCGGTGTGGGAAATGACTCTCGAGCGCTGGCGCGCAACCATCGCGACCAACCTGGACAGCGTTTTTCTTTGCTGCCGCGCGTTTCTTTCTCACGTTCAGTCGACCGGCACGGGCAACGTCGTCATCATCAGCTCGACAGCGGGCCTCTTCGGCGAGGCCGGACATGCGGACTACGCGGCCGCCAAGGGGGCGCTCGCGTCGGGCTTTCTCAAGAGTCTCAAGAACGAGATCGTGCGCATCGCTCCTCGTGGACGAGCCAACGTCGTGTGCCCCGGATGGACGGCGACCGAGATGGCTCGCGGCTCGCTCGAGCTGCCGGGATTCGAGGATCGCATCACTCGCACGATGGCGCTACGCAGGGTGGGGCGGGCCGAGGACGTGGCCAGGGCCGTGATGACACTGGCTTCGGACGAGCTCTCGGGACACATCACCGGAGAGGTCGTTACCGTGGCCGGGGGGATGGAGGGCCGGGTACTTCACGAGTAGCGATCCGCGCCTCAGATGATACGTTCGCCCAGCGCGCTCGCGGTGAGCTCTACGGCGAGGGCGCCCGTGACATCGGCGTGGTCGAGGATGGGGTTGACCTCTACCACCTCCATGGACGTGAGCATTTCCGCTTCCGCCAGAAGCTCCATCGACAGATGAGCCTCACGGTAAGAGAGGCCACCTCTCACAGGAGTCCCTACCCCCGGCGCGATCTCCGGGTCGCACACGTCCGCATCGAGCGACAGATGCACGAAACCGGGCCCTTGGACGACCGTCATCGCTTCGTGCATGACCGAGGCAATGCCCCGGCGGTCGACGTCGCCCATCGTGAGAACACAAAGGTTCAGCTCCTTGATGAGGTCCTTCTCTCCGGGATCGAGCTGGCGCGCGCCCACGATCGCCACGCGCGCCGGATCCACCCACGGAGGAGGATCGAACCCGTCGACAGAAAAACCGCACGCGCCCAGCGCGGCGGCCAGCGGCATGCCGTGAACGTTTCCCGAAGGAGAGGTTTCCGGCCGGTTGAGATCGCCGTGGGCGTCGATCCAGATGACCCCTCCCCGTCCGTGGACGGAGTGGAGCCCGGCGAACGTGCCCATGGCAATGGAGTGATCGCCGCCAAGCACCAGAGGCATCACGCCGTTCGTGACTATCTCGGCGACGCGCCTTGCTATCTGCGAACAGGACGCGAGGATCGCGGGGAGATAGCGCGCGTGCTCGTCTCTCACTGGGGCGACTTCGGGGATCTCGGCGGTGACGTTCCCGCAGTCGGCAACCTCGAGCCCCAGCCGCTCAAGACGCTCTGCAAGGCCCGAATAACGAATGGAGCTGGGACCCATGTCGACGCCGCGGCGGCTTGCCCCTAGGTCCAGCGGCGCTCCGAGGATCGCAACCCTCCGCTGAGCATTCATGCAACGATCCTTCCATAGGTACGGCGCTCCCAGATTCGAACGATCCGAGGAGGCTAAGCATGACTACGACCGCGGTCGTCACGGGTGCATCCAGCGGCATCGGAGCAGCGACCGCTCGGCAACTGGCCGCGGAGGGTTTTTTCGTCGTGATGGGCGCGCGCCGGTTCGAGCGCGTGCAAGAGCTGGCAGACGAGATCGAAGGTCTGGCGCTGCGCGTGGACGTGACCGACGCGCGTTCCGTCGAGGACTTCGCGGCGAGCGTCGAAACCGCCGCCCTGCTCGTGAACAACGCAGGACTTGCTTCCGGGCTGGAGGATGTTGCGGACATGTCCGAGTACCGGCTTCGGATCATGTGGGAGACGAACGTCGCGGGGTTGATACGGGTGACGAAGGCCTTTCTGCCCAAGCTGGAAGACTCGGGGGCCGGGCACATAGTCAACGTTGGCTCCATAGCGGGCTTCGAGACCTACCAGGGAGGCGGGGGCTACGCGGCTTCCAAGCATGCGGTGCGAGCCGTCACGCTCACCCTTCGCCAGGAGCTGGTGGGAAAGCCCATCCGCATCACCCACATATCTCCCGGCCACGTCGAAAGCGAGTTCGCTCTTGTGCGTTTCGAC
>JACDBF010000300.1 GCA_013695055.1 Actinomycetota bacterium | reverse complement strand
GAGTTGGAGCCGATGAGAGCGCTGCCATCGCGAGGGGAACCGCCGAGACGAGCCATCGCCGTCTGGATGTCCGCCAGCAACCCCGATTCGCGCTCGTTGGCAATGAGGGGGCACCCGGCGCTCGGCGAGAAGACCGTCACCATACCGTTGGCGATGCCCGACTCATCGAGGATGACCTGCACTTCACCGGTGATATCGACGAAGTCCGGGACCGCCGTTGTGCTAAACGTACGTTCTCTTTGATGATTGAGCATCTTCACCATGCTCGCCATTATCCCTCCGCACGCGGAAATCAGACCTGCGCGCGCCAAACGGGGGACAAGCTTGAGGACAACCTGTGGAGAAACGGTGCACAGAAGAGAAACTTTCGCGCTTCATCGCTTGATGCTCGTGCGGCCATTGACAGCCACAAAGAGCGCATCTATGTTCGCAAAGTCCCAAGCAGCAACTCGGCAACAATCGCTGGGAAGCTTCGACAGAGGTTTTCTGGGCGGTCTGGAAATAGCGGCGCGTTTCCGACGTATCCGCACCACGAGCACAGCGGTCACACCCCGCTGACGGCCCCCGTGGCTTCCGGACCACTGCAGTCGCTTGCGGAAGCAGGCCCGCTCGGTCCGCCGAGCAAGGCGCTCCGGCAAGAGCACCGGCCCCGCTCGCGGGTGCCGGGGCAACGGCGCAGCTCGCCAGGCGAGGAGCGCCGGGCGGTTGCTTGGGACTTTGAACTGGAGGACCCGAGTGGCCCGAGGACAACGCCCGACCGGTCGCAAGCCGGCTCGAGCGGCCCCTTCGGTCGCTCGGGTCCTCTGTTCTTAGAAAAGGAGCTCCCGCCTTTAAGATTTGAGAGGCCGGATCCATTTCTAAGAGGAGCGAGCAGGTGTCAGCCGAAGAGGACCTCGATCAGAGAGCCCGCGAAGCCGGCGACGAGCTGGACCCCGATGACCTCGAGCCGGCCGGCGAAGAGGTCGACGGCGACCCGGACGTCGCGCTCACGCCACCTGATGAAGACGACGAGGAGGAGCAGACGAGCCCTGCGGAACTGGCCATGCGGCGCCCGCCGGCCGCAGCGGCCGCCGATCGCGACGAGGACGAGATCATGTCGCTGGTTTCTGACGTCGACGATCCGATCACCGACGTGATCCCCACCAGGGTGACTCCGATCAAGAATGGTCAAGAGTTCGTGTGTGCCCGCTGTCATCTCGTCAAGCCCCGGGTGCAACTTGCCGACGCGCATCGCGGTCTGTGCCGCGATTGCGTGTAGAGCGCTCGCCCTCAACGACGGCCGCCCGAGCAAACACTCGAGCCATGGGTCCGGCCCCCGCCATGCTCGCAGGCGCGCGCGCTTATCCGGTCATGCTCACCTGCGGCGCCCTCCTCGCGCTGGCCTTCCCCGAACCGGGCCTCGCTCCGCTCGCGTGGATATCCCTCTCTCCCTTGCTTGCGGCCGGCCGCGCATCTGAGGGACGGCGCGGCTTTGCCTTGGCCTTCGTTTTTGGGGCCGGTTTCTTCGGGGTCTTGATCGTTTGGATAAGCATCATCGGATGGGCCGCATGGGCTTTGCTCGTGGCGTTGCAGGCCCTGTTCGTCGCTTGTTTCGGAGCCATATGGGTGCGCTGTGCCCGCGGTCGGATGGTCGCGATGCGCGTGATCCTTGCAGCCGCGACGTGGGTGGCCCTCGAGTACATCCGCTCGCGGATTCCCCTGGAAGGGTTCAGCTGGGGACAGCTCGCACAGAGTCAAACCGACCTCACATGGCTTCTTCGCATTGCGCGCTTCGCCGGAGGTTGGGGAGTGACCTTTGTCGTGGTTGCCGTCAACGCCTTGATTGCCGAAACGCTCGCCTCATTTCTACAAAGGAAGGGTGTTCGCTCGCTGCTACCGGCAGTGGCTGCCGCCATCCTTCTCGCCTTGCCGCTGGCGCTACCCGCACCGGCCATGGGCGGAAAGCGACTCGGCGTCTCGATGATCCAAGGCAACGTCGCGCGCGCGACCAAAGACCTGACCACGCGCCAAGAGCAGATTCTCGCGAGCCACGCGCGCCTCACGCGCGCGGTGGCGTCAAAGAATCCCGACCTCGTCGTCTGGCCCGAGAGCTCCGTAGAGCTCGATCTCTCGACGAGCCCCGAACCGCAGCTCGTCATGGAGCGCGCCGCGCGCGCCGCCGGCTCCTATCTCATCGCGGGCGTCAATCAGGATGCCGGGGCGGGTCGCTACAAGGTCACCGCATGGGCTTTGTCTCCGCGTGGACGAGTTATCGAGCGTTATCAAAAGACTCATCTCGTACCCTTCGGAGAGTACGTTCCGGCGCGCGGCCTGCTCGGCGGGATCCCCGCCCTTCGGCAAGTCCCATCAGATGCAATCCCCGGGACCGAGCCCGGCCTATTTGAGCTCGGCGACCTCGATGTCGCGACGGTGATCTCCTTCGAAGGAGACTTCGGCTCGCTCGTGCGCGAGCCGATATCGCTCGGGGGCCGGGTTCTCGTCGTTGCCACCAACACATCGACTTGGGGGGAATCGTGGGCCTCGGCTCAACACCTCGCGTTCAGCCGCTTGCGGGCGGCCGAGAACAGTGTGTGGGTAGCGCATGCGGCCATAAGCGGCATCTCGGCGTTCGTGGCTCCCGACGGCCGCATCGTCGCACGCACTCCGTTGTGGCAAGCGACGACCTTGACGCGCGATGTCCGGGTCGCGACCGGC
>JACDBF010000299.1 GCA_013695055.1 Actinomycetota bacterium | reverse complement strand
TCCGGTCGCGATCGCGGTGGTGAAGTCCAGAAGGGCTCCGCCACGAGCTGCCGCGAGAGTGAAGGACGTGGTCGAAGGAGCCGAACGCACGTAGTACGTGGTGTTCACCACCAGACCGGCGCCGCCGTTCAGCGTAGTGAACGTGACTGTGTCACCGATCGTCAGGCCGTGGGCCGTGGCGGTCGCGACAACATCGGTTGCGGCGTTGCCAGTGACGTCTCCACCTGCGTCCGCGTTTCCGTTGGAGTTAGACACGACGTTGGTGGCAATAGCCTCCAAAAGACCGCGAGTCTTTCGCGGAGCCGCGTTAGTGCCAGGATTGGCGAACGTACCGGAGATAAAGCTGAGCTCGATGTCGCGAGCAACCTGCTTGATCTGCTGATCCATCTGCCAGGCCATCTCGTCAGCGATCGGACTGCGACCACGAGTCGACGTGGCGTAAGAACCGGTGTTGCCGATTGACATCTTGGTGTACGACACCGAGACTGCTTCCTGGTGGATCTCGAGAACGCTGCTTGCATTCGCACGGACGCGCTCTTCAGCGGTCGGCGCATTAGCACCTTCTACGCGCTGGCGGGCAAGATCCGCGGCACGCAGGTCATAGAACTCCCATTCGAAGATCTTATCAGCAGCTTCCCGTCCACCGGTCAGTCCGCCAATAGTACTCAGAAGGGGCGTGTCTTCGGTCGAGAGGTTGAAAAGCTCTCCGACGAAGTTGGGGAGGTTGAAGGTAGTCCCCATGCCCGTAATTCCGGCCATTGTTCCCTCGTTATGGCCGACCTTCTACGGGCCGACCCTATGCTATATTGAGACCCTTTTGAATCTTCAGCTGCGTCGCGGTTTTGTAGTCGCGCGCTGCTTCGGCGGCCGAGATCTTCTCGTCCAAGGTCTGCGTACTGGTCCCGCCGAACTCCCCGCCACTGGTCTGGGCCTGTCCCTTCGCCATGTACGGCTCGTCCTTTAGGAGCTTCTTCACCGCGGACTCGACACCCGAGACTGCCCCGTCGTCGTTGACCGTGATGCCCTCATCGTCCGCGAGGAGTCGAGCGACCGTCGCCGGGTTGACTGCGTTTTGCTTCGCGGCTTCGTTGACGATTGCCGCTGAGCGGAGGCGCTGGTCGGCGAGAGCGAGCTTGGCGTTAGCGGCCGTGAGGGCCTCTCGCTTCTCGTCATCCGCCTTCTGGGCGTCGGTCTTCTTTGCTTCCTCGATGGCGCTAAGTCGTGCCGCCTTTGCCTGGAGGTCGGAGTAGTCCTTCGGCTGAGCGCGCTTGATGCGGTCTGCGATGATCGCGTCAAACTGCTCCTGCGTTAGGTCCAGCTTCTTCAGCTCGGTGGCTTCCGCCTCTGGAGTCTGCGACTCCGTCCCCGCTGGGGAACTGGCCTTCGTGGCGTCCGCGGCCTGGTCTGTTGATTCCGGCATCGTCTCTCCTTAGATATGGATTGGCCCGCAGCCGTGTTGCGTCACGTAAACGTACCACACGCCCGTGTGGGCTTTGTAGGATAATCATACAATGGCCACTAACCGCCTCTATTGGCCATAGTATGTGCGAGGCAAAAAGAAGCCCCGCCTCGCGGGCGGGGTGTCGGACCCGAGGTTCCAGCTGTTCGGCTTCTTCGGCCTGGGCCCCTTGCGGTGTTACCCGCTGCCCCTATCCACTGGTCTGGTGTCCTGTCTTCTGTTGATCGGATGATCAATCCGACCCTAGATCGATGGCAATCACCTTTCGGGTTGGGAAGGCCTTTCACCTTCGGGTCTGTCGATCTGAGTACATCATACGACCGTTGTGAGTGTTTGTCCAGTCTTTTTGCGTACTATTTGCGTACGATTTGGTGTGCTATTTTAGTACACCGATTAGAGCAGCAGTGCCAGTGCCAAGCACACCACCGCGATGACCAGCAATGGGCCAGCGATGAAGTAACTTAGGACAGCCAAGATCAGAGCTGCGATAGCGAGTAGGCGGTTAGGTGTCATCGGTCCTCCTTAGGTTAGGCCTTCTTAGCGAACGGCACCGGCGTCGGTGGCTTCGACCCGGCCTTTCCATCCTTGACAGTCGTCGGGAAGTTCTTAGCTCGTGCCTCGGGCGCGGCCAACGGGTCGCCGAAGGTGCCCTTGGCTTCGGCGTCGATCTGCGCCGCGGCAGCTGTGTCGTCCTTGATCCTGGCCACCTCGGCGGCTACCTCGGCGTCGCTCCACTCGGGGTGCACGACGCGAACGCGAGACTCGGTGCTCGCGGCCTCGGCGCTCTTCAGGGCCAGCGCGGTCTGCGCCAACTCGAGCGGCTGGTCGATGATGCTGTCGGACATCTCGACCGTGGGCCGGATGTCAAGTGCGTCGGACTTGAAGATCTCCTTATCAATGAGGTTCAAGTGATAGAGCAAGCGGGAGAGCGCCGGTGCCCAGTGCCCAGCCTTCCGCCGCTGGGTGAGGATGGTCTTGTGCTCGCTGACCCGGAGCGCTGCGCCGGACTTAGCCGCGGCACCCTCGGCACCGATGACCGTCTCGGGCGAGTAGCCCGCGTTGGAGACCACCCGCTCGATGAACTCGCGAGTCGTCTCGCGGTGCTCCATGTAGCGGATGGCGAACTGATGCGCCAGCATCGCGCGAGCGTCCGCATCCATACTCGGCTCCATGTCCATCGTGGTGTAGATCTCTTGGTCGAGATCAAAGGTGGCGTTGCCCGACTCGTCGTTGCGGAGGTAGTCGCGCGGGACAATGATCCGGGCCTTCGCCAGGCGGATGTCGCGCATCCACGAGGCGTAGGTCTCATCGATGGCATCGAGGAGTGACTCGCTGCCCTGGATGTCCGCTACGCCCTCTCCATTGGCACGGAACAAGCGGTTCGGCCGGATGTTGGGGATGTACTCGACATCCAACTCCTGGAAGGGCAGCACGACTCGGGGCTCGAAGCGGAGCGTCGCTTCGCTAGCAGTCAGCTCGACCTGGACACCGATCGTGTCCTTCGTGCCTTTGTACAGTGCGTTGAGCACGACGGCCTTTCGTGCGTCGCCCGTGCCCTCGACCTCGTGCCGCTCGATGTGGCGGTAGACTTCGTTGCCATTGGTGAGGACCAGGCGATGGAAGGTGACCGCAATGAGGAAGCCCCATTTGAACTCGGGGATTGCCATGTCGGCCTGCGCCACAGCGACCACAGGGTAATCGAAGAGGTCCTTGTCCCACACGGGATAGACGTATACGCCACCGAGGGCAGCGCCCGTCTCTGCGGCCTCTAGGAG
>JACDBF010000283.1 GCA_013695055.1 Actinomycetota bacterium | reverse complement strand
GGCCCTTTCGTACCGATTAGTACGGTGTCCTCGGATTTCACGCGCGTGATCGAAGGATTCCACGCCACGACTTGATTGGCCTCCAGCCGATGCTCTGCTCTTGGGGTGGCGAAGATCTCCCGGCCCCCGTACCCGGTGAGGCCCCCCTGGTGATGAAGTTTCCACTCTCCGGGAAAACCCTCCTCGGCGTACTGGTCGAGGCCGGAGCCGAGGACCGCGTTCAACCTATTGCCGGATTGGCTTTCCAAGATCAAGCGCGCGTCAATGCGGACCACTGCCCGGTGACGGCTCACGAGCTCGGCGTCGGGCTCCTCGAATGAGACCATGCGAGTAAGTGACGCGTGCAAACCTTGACGGCGCCCGGTGACCACCCCCATGAGCTCCTTTCTTATGCGCTTAGTGGTCGGAAGGGGATGGCGCCGAAGAGCGATGCGCTCGTCGGCCGCGACCAGATTCACCACTGCCTGGATATCGCGTTTCATGCATTCATGGGCGGTGCGTGCGGCGACGTCCAACTCGGAGTCGCCGGGAGAGGCCGCGCGACACGCGGTCTCGAGCGCTGCACCGCAGTCCCGCCCGAGAGAACGGTAGCGCTCTATCTCCGGTTCGAGGAGCGTGTAGCGGAGCGCCCCGATATCCGGAGTGACTCTGGGGCCGAAACCGGAGAGATCGGCGGCCATTTTCGTTGTATCGCCCAAACTCTCCAGGGCCTTGCGCGCCCCGTCCGGGTCGTGCCAGGGCCACTCAACGGGCACGAAGTCCTTGGCTTCAATTTCTTCTTCCTGCAGCCGCTGTAGCTCGATGTTGGTCGTCAACAGATACGACTCGGCGGGGGTGACCAAGAGGTAGCCCACACCTGCAGGCTCCGCAATGGCAACATGGCTCTGTCCTCCAGCGCTCAACCACGCGAAGTTCGCCGCGGACGCGAACAGCACGCCCTCCAGCGATCTCTCATCGAGCCAGGAGCGCACCGCCCACAGCTTCGCGGCCGTTTCTTCGCGCCGGTTCAAGTAAGCGGGGCTAACCCGCCGAGTGTGCGCCGGGCACCGCTCTGCGCTTCTTGAGGAGGATGAAGCAGGCTCGAGACGTCACTCCTCGAGTCTGTCCGAGAACCTCCGGAGGCACGCGGCCCGATCCTCGTCGTTGTCACCGCTGCTCATGCAGGTCCCCAACCTGCGCAGGTCGTCTTGATTTTGAGTGAAGAAGGTGATGAAGCCGACTCCTATGACGATAGCGACGAGCACGGCCAGAAGCCCCGTGATCAAACCGGCGATCGCTTGCCCACGGTTGTCGGCGTCGCCGCGCGAGGCTCTGCCGATGCCGACGGCTCCGAGGATGACCGCGATGATGCCCAAGAGAAAGGCGATGGGCGCAAACAGAATGAGGATGGCGAGAACCAAGCTCACGATCCCGAACACCAGAGCGGCGACGCCCATCCCGTTGCGGCGAGGCCGGGCATCGTAGGTGGCAGGGCCCCCCTCATGATCGCGCGCGTGGCCCTCGGATGTGCCCATGATCCACCCCCCTCCTAGACGCTTTCGCCCATCATGCTGGGTGGCGGGCCCGTCCGCAAGCGTCCCTCTGGGGCTAAGCACAAATCGCAGACTTGGCGAGGAAAAAGCTGTGCTTTACTGAGTGTTGCGCTAGACTTTTCCCTTGTGAGTGAGCATCGGCGTGAGTGAGTATCGGATAGGAGAAGCTGCCGAGCTTCTGGGCGTGAGCGTCGACACAGTGCGTCGCTGGGCGGACGCCGGACGCCTCCCCACCGAGCGCAGCGTCGGTGGTCATCGAGTCGTGAAGGGCAAGGACCTGGCCCGCTACCTCGCGGAGACGAGCACGCTCAGGGAGCCGGAGACAATCGGCGCCCAATCGGCACGCAACCGGCTGGCGGGCATCGTGACGCACGTGGTCAAGGACAAGGTGATGGCTCAGGTCGAGATGAGGTCCGGTGGGCATCGCATCGTCTCGCTGATGAGCCGGGAGGCCGCGGATGAGCTGGGGCTCGAGCCGGGAGTGTTCGCAGTCGCCGCCATCAAGGCCACCAACGTGGTCGTGGAGATCCCCGCGGGGCGCGCGAGAGAAGGGTGACAATAGTGCGGTCATGGGGCGTGCTCGTGGGCGTGCTCGTGGTCTCTGCGGCTTGCGGCTCCGAGTCGTCCTCGCCGAGCTCGTCCGGCGGCGACGCCGTGACGGTCACCGTTTTCGCCGCCTCGTCGTTGACCGACGCCTTCGAAGAGATAGGGGAGCGCTTCGAATCCGATAATCCCGCGGCGACCATTCGATTCAACTTCCTGGCGTCCTCCGACCTCGCTGCTCAGATCGAAGAGGGCGCTCCGGCGAGCGTTTTTGCGTCGGCCGATGAGGCCAACATGACGCGCGTCGGCGATGCCGGTGTGCTGGCATCGGACCCGGTTGTGTTCGCTCGCAACCAGCTCGAGATAATCGTCACGGCGGGCAATCCTCAAAATGTGTCCGGACTAGAGGACCTCGAGGACTCGAGCCTCGTGATTTCTTTGTGCAACGCGGAATGTCCCGCCGGAAAGTACGCCGGCGAAGCGTTTGAAAACGCCGCCGTCGAGGTGGACGCCGACTCGCTCGAGACCGAGGTCAAGGCAGTGATCACGCGCGTGTCTCTAGGCGAAGCGGACGCCGGCATCGTCTATAAGACCGACATCGACGCCGCCGGCGAGAAGGTCGAAGGTGTGGAGATCCCGGAGAGTGACAACGTCATAGCCACTTATCCGATCGCGGCGCTGGAAGGTTCGCCCTCTGAAGCTCGGGACTTCGTGGACCTGGTCACATCTGATCCCGGCCAGGGCATCCTGCGCGGGTTCGGCTTTCTGCCTCGGTGAGGCGAGAAGCTCGCGGAGGCCGTTCCAGCGAACGACCTCCAGCCCTCTTGCTCGTGGCCGGCGCCGCGGGAGCCCTCTTCCTGCTGCTCCCGCTGATCGGCCTCATAGCGCGAGCTCCGTGGGGAAAGGTCGGGAGTCTCCTCGCAACCCCTGAGATCGTTTCGGCTTTGAGGATCTCTCTAATAGCCTCCCTTAGCGCATCCGCGTTATCGGTGACCTTTGGATTGCCGCTCGCCTGGCTTTTGGCGCGGGTCCCCTTTCCGGGACGTTCTCTCGTGCGAGCATTGACGACTCTGCCGCTCGTCCTGCCCCCGGTGGTCGGGGGCGTCGGTCTCTTGCTCGCTCTGGGTCGCTTGGGCTTGGTCGGCCGTTGGTTGGACGCGGCTTTTGGGGTGACATTGTTTGGCACCACCACCGCCGTGGTCATCGCCGAAACGTTTGTAGCCATGCCGTTCACCGTGGTGACGGTCGAGGCCGCGCTGCGCGCTCTGGATCACCGATACGAGGATGCGGCGTCCACTCTTGGAGCGAGCAGCTGGACGAGGTTTCGAAGAGTCACACTGCCACTGATCGCGCCGGCGGTAGGGGCGGGGGCGGTGCTTGCGTGGGCGCGCGCCTTGGGCGAGTTCGGAGCCACGATCGCGTTCGCCGGAAATCTTGCCGGCGTGACTCAGACGATTCCCATAGCGGTCTATCTGCAGCTGCAGACCGATGTCGATCAGGCGATAGTCCTTAGCCTGGTGCTCGTCGCGGTCTCGGTCGTCACGCTGGTGGCTCTCCGCCACCGCTTCATGGGGGTGTCGTGACGCTGCGGGCCGCGGTGAAAACGCCCGCCTCTCTGGCGGGTCTGGACGTCGAGCTGACGGTATCGCCGGGCGAGCTTGTCGTGTTGGTCGGGCCCAATGGGGCGGGAAAGACGAGTCTGCTCCGCGCCCTGGCGGGACTTCTGCCGCTGTCGGCCGGCAGGATCGAGCTCGACGGCGAGGTTCTCGAGGAAGTCGCCACGAGACGCCGTCTGCCACCAAACGAGAGACCGATTGGATTCGTCTTTCAGGATTACGTGCTCTTTCCTCATTTGAGCG
>JACDBF010000256.1 GCA_013695055.1 Actinomycetota bacterium | reverse complement strand
CTCGACCCGGTTAATACCGGCGTGAGGAGACGCAAACGTTGACGCTCGATATCGTCTTGCACGCTCGCGGGTGACATCTCCGCGAGGAAGCGACGTGGTCGTCGTGGGCGGCGGAGTGATCGGCCTCAGTGCGGCGTGGAAGCTCGCAGATCGAGGCGTGTCGGTAACGCTCGTGGACGACCGCCCGGGTGAAGCTGCGAGCTGGGCCGCCGCCGGCATGCTGGCCCCCGTCACCGAGGTCCATTACGGCGAGGAGCCGCTGCTCGCTCTTGCGCGCACATCGGCGGATCTCTACCCACAGTTCGTCGACGATCTCGAACGAGCCTCGGGCCTGCCGGCGGGTTACTCACGATCCGGCACGCTTGCGGTCGCCCTCGATGCGGACGAGAACGCCGTCCTTAAAGAGCTCCATCTCTTCCAGCTCCGGCTCGGCCTTGAAGTGGAGCGCATGAAGAGCGCGGCCTGTCGCGACCTCGAGCCCGGCCTCTCGTCCTCGGTGCGCGGCGGCATCTTGGTCCCCGGCGATCACCAGATCGACAACCGTCTTCTGCTCGCGGCCCTGAGAGCGGCTTGCGAGCACGGGGGCGTCCACTTCGTCAACGATCGGGTAGCAGAGCTAAACGGGCGGGAGGCGGTCGAGGAGGCCGTGACCGAGGATGGAGTCAGGATTCGGTGTCGCACAGTCGTGCTCGCGGCCGGCTGCTGGTCGGGTTCCCTCAAGGGCGTGCCCGAGCAGGCTCTGCCCCCGGTCCGACCGGTCAAGGGCCAGATCCTGCAAGTCCGCCCCCTTCATCCCGTCCCACCCCTCGAGCACAGCATCCGCGGAACCGACGCCTACCTCGTTCCTCGCGGCGACGGCCGAGTAGTGGTCGGCGCGACCGTCGAGGAGCTCGGGTTCGACACGCGGGTCACTGCCGGCGCGGTCTACGAGCTGCTGCGGGCCGCACGCCGGATGGTTCCCTCCGTGGACGATATGGAGCTTATCGAGACGTCCTGTGGGCTGCGGCCCGGATCGCCCGATAACGCGCCCATGATCGGTCCTTCCGCGCACGACGGCCTGGTGATCGCCACGGGCCACTATCGCAATGGGATCTTGCTGGCGCCCGTCACGGCCGATGCGCTCAGCGCGTTCATCTGCGACGGCGAGCTGCCCGAGAATGTGGCGCCGTTCACCCCCCAGCGCTTCTCGAGGCGGCCTCGGTGAACGTGATCGTCAACGGCGACCAAACCGAGCTGGATTCGGGGGCCACGCTCGCCGATGTCGTGATGATGATGGGCAGGCAGAGAATGGGATCGGGGGTCGCCGCGGCGCTCAATGGAGAGCTCGTTACAAGGAGCGAATGGCAGGACCGGCGCGTTACCGAAGGCGATCGCATCGAGATTCTCGGTGCCGCTCAGGGTGGTTGAGGTGGACGATCCGCTAGTCATCGACGGCGAAAGCTTTGCGACGCGCCTCGTCATGGGCACCGGAGGGGCCGCCAGCCTCGACGCGCTCGAGGCCGCTCTCGTCGCGTCGAGGGCCAAGATCGCGACGGTTGCGATGCGGCGCATCGATGCTGGAGCCAGCGGCTCGGTGCTCGACGTCTTGAATCGAGTGGGGTGCAAGATTCTGCCCAACACGGCCGGCTGCTTCACCGCGCGCGACGCGGTATTGACGGCCCGGCTGGCGCGCGACGCTCTCGAAACGTCGTGGGTCAAGCTCGAGGTTATCGGCGACGACCGCACGCTCTTACCGGATCCGGTGGAGCTGCTGCAGGCGGCCGAGACCCTGGTGGAGGACGGCTTTACGGTGCTCGCTTACACGAATGACGATCCGATCCTCGCCCGGCGCCTCGAGGGCATCGGCTGCGCATCGGTCATGCCTCTGGGCTCGCCGATCGGCAGCGGCATGGGCATCCGTAATCCCTACAACCTGCGCATGATCGCTAACGAAGCTTCCGTCCCCGTGATCCTCGACGCCGGCGTGGGAACCGCTTCCGACGCGGCGATTGCAATGGAGCTCGGCTGCGACGGCGTGCTCCTTGCGAGCGCGGTGACGCGCGCGCAAGAACCTGCGGTCATGGCCGAGGCCATGAGCAAGGCGGTGGAGGCGGGACGCCTCGCCTACAAGGCCGGGCGCATCCCTCGACGCCTCTACGCCAGCGCGTCGACTTCATTCGAGGGCATAGCCGATCTCGATACCGGCAACTATTGAACCGTTCGTCCGTTGGCGCCCTGAGAGAGATTGCTGCATGAGAATCGCCGTCGTCTTGTTCACGCGTGACCTCCGAGTGCACGATCATCCGGCTCTCGCCGCAGCTTGCAAAGAGGCAGACAAGGTCGTCCCGCTGTTCGTGTTCGACGACGACATCTGGACGAGCGATTATGCGCGACCCAACCGTACGGCGTTTCTGCTCGAGTCGTTGTCTGATCTCGCCGCGTCGCTCACCGAGCGAGGAGCGGGTCTCGTGGTCCGGCGCGGCGAGCTCGTCGAAGAGACGCTGGGCGCCGCTTCCGATGCACACGCCGAAGGCATCTTTCTGAGCGCGGACGCGAGCGCGTTCGCAACCCGACGGTGGGTCCGCTTGAAGCGCGCCTGCGAGGGGACCGGCATCCACCTTCGCTCTTTTCCCGGCACGAGCGGGGTGTCTCCGGGAGATGTGACACCTTCGAACGGGGATCATTTTCGCGTCTTCACTCCCTATTACCGGCGGTGGAAGGAGGCGCCGCGCCGCGCTCTGTCGACCGTGCCCGGA
>JACDBF010000212.1 GCA_013695055.1 Actinomycetota bacterium | reverse complement strand
GGGCTTTGTGGCGGTAGTGGGCCGTCCGAACGTAGGCAAGTCTACGCTGGTGAACTCCCTCGCCGGAGGCAAGGTGTCCATCACTTCCAACAAAGCCCAGACCACGCGCACGGCCATAAGAGGGGTTCTGAGCACCGTCGAGGTGCAAGTCGTTTTCATCGATACTCCCGGGTATCACAAGCCCAGGACTCTGCTTGGCACGAGGCTCAACGAAGTGGTCCGCAAAGCGTGGGCCGATGTCGACGTGGCTCTCTTGGTCGTCGACGGTCGGTCGGGTGTGGGGCGCGGCGACGAAAAGGTGGCGCGCGACCTCGAGAGCTCGGGCCGGGCGGTCATCTGTGCCGTGAACAAGATCGACGTGATCGACCGAGGCCGCATTGCCGCCGCCCTGCAAGCCGCCTCCGAGCTCGGTGACTTCGACGAGTTCGTGCCCATCTCGGGGCGAACGGGCGAGGGGACCGACACACTGAAGCATCTGATCGTCGATCGCCTGCCGGAGGGTCCCATGTACTACCCGCCGGGTATGCGCACCGATCAGCCACCGCCTCTCTTCGTGGCCGAGCTCGTGCGCGAGAAGCTTCTCGCGCGCGCCAAAGACGAGCTTCCTCACTCGATAGCCGTCGTGACCGAGGATTATGAGGAGCGCGAGGACGGGCTGCTCGAGATCCGCGCGCGCATCTACGTCGAGCGCGAGTCGCAGAAGGGAATCGTCATCGGCAAGGGTGGGGCGGTCTTGAAGGCGGCCGGTCAAGAGGCTCGGGAAGAGATCGAAACGCTATTCGGCCGGAAGGTCTTCCTCGAGACACGCGTCAAGGTCGAAAAGGATTGGCAGCGCAGGGCTTATGCCCTCGAGCGTTTGGGCTTGGGCGAGTAACGGGCTACCATCCGACGATGCCCCAAGCCACGGTCAAGAGCTACGACTCCATAACCCGAACCGGAGTGCTGGTCGCCGACGACGGAAGCACCGAGACGCCCTTCGACGGACAGTCCCTTGGCATGTTCAGGTTCCTGCGACCAGGCCAGCGAGTCACTTACGACCTCGTCATGGAAGAAGGCAATCAGAGGGTTCGCAACCTTCGTATCGGCGTCGCCTGAACCGCTAATCCGCCCGCCGGGCACTAATGTTGCAACCATGCCGGGTCTTTACAAGGATGAAGGGGTCGTCTTGAAGACGATCAAGCTGGGCGAAGCGGATCGCATCGTCACCTTGTTCACGCGCCACAACGGCAAGGTTCGAGCTGTGGCTAAGGGGGTCAGGAAGACCAAGAGCCGTTTCGGCGGGCGGCTCGAGCCTTTCACGCACGTTGATCTCATGATCTATCGAGGCCGCAATCTCGACACGATCACCTCGGCCGAGATATTGACGCCCTACAAGGAGATGCGCACCGATTACGCGCGCCTCACTGCGGCTGCAGCCGTCGCAGAGGTGATCGAGAAGATGATGCCGGAACGCGAGCGCTCATTCTCGGTCTATGAGCTGCTGCTGGGCGGGCTCACGGCGATCGCCGAGGACAAGGGAACTACGGTCGTGCCCGCTTTCCTGGTGAAGCTCCTGTCGATCTCGGGCTTTCATCCCTCGCTTTCGGTATGTGCAGGATGCGGAGCGGGAGGCTCCATGGGCGGTTTCAGCGCGGGGCAGGGTGGGGCCGTCTGCGAGCGTTGCTGGGGTGAAGACGAGGGGGCGTTCAGGGTCAGGCCCGATTCCATTGCGCTGCTCGCAAGCCTCCTTCGGTCCGAGTTCGGACGCCCCGCCGAGCCGGACGCGGTGGTCGAGGTCACGGACGCCCTCAGACGCTATGCCGAATACCACCTCGAACGTCCCCTGAAAAGCCTCCGGCTGCTGGCGGTCTGAAACGGTGGCCGAGGCGGACGCTCCGAGCGTCCCGACACACGTCGCCTTGATCATGGACGGCAACGGCCGCTGGGCGGAAGGCCGGGGGCTTCCCCGGACGGCCGGGCACGAAGCCGGGGAAAAGGCTCTTTACGACGTCATCGGCGGGGCCCTCGAGGCAGGGGTGCGATACCTGTCCGTCTATGCGTTCTCAACGGAAAATTGGAACCGTCCTCCGGAAGAGGTCCAGTTCCTGCTGAACTTCAATCGCATGCTCCTGCGCCAGCGGCGCAATGATCTCAAGGACATGGGCGTGCGAATTCGCCGAATCGGGAGGAAAGAAGGCATGCCCGAGGACCTGCTCGACGAGTTTGCGGCCGCCGAAGAGGTGACCGGCGCGAACGACGCCCTGCAGCTATTGGTGTGCTTCAACTACGGGGGCCGGGCAGAGCTCGAGGACGCGGCAAGCGCGGGCGCCATCCCGGATCACCTCTATGCGCCCGACGCGCCCGACGTGGACCTGTTGATTCGGACCTCGGGGGAGCGGAGGCTTTCGAATTTTATGCTGTGGCAGTCGGCCTACGCCGAGCTCTATTTCACCGAGACCCTGTGGCCGGATTTCGACCGTCGCGCGCTGGCCGAAGCGCTCGCCGACTACGCGGCTCGGACCCGCCGGTTTGGGGGCCTATCCGCTGGTTCCCTTTGAGTGGTCGGGGGCGCCGCCTGCGCCCTGGGGAACCGGCTCCTCGTCCTCTTCGGTTGGGGCCTTGGCCCCCGGGCCTACCGCCGACATGAGCACGCTCGCGTTGGGCAGCGCCACAGGGCCGTTCTCGGTCACCATCGACACGTAGAACAGGGAGATATCGGTCACATGACCGTCGTACTCGCCGCCCAGGGGGCCCGAGCGCAGCACGATGTGCTCTCCGACCGTGAATGGACGGTTGATGAGCAGCACGAGTCCGGCGAAGAAGTTACCCAGCGTTTGTTGCGCCGCGATGCCGAGAACAACGCCCGTTATCGCACCGCCCAGCAACAGCCCGCCGAGGGGCACGTTGAGCGTCGAAAGCACCAGCAGGAGAACCACGGAGTAGCCAACGACGGTGCACAAAAAGCCCAGAGAGGCCCCGCGCGCATCGCCGATATGAGTCTTCGAGAGACCGCGCATGGCACGGGCGGTGGCTCTCACTGCGATGATGCCACCGATCAGCACGAGGAGTGCGCCGCCGACGACCAGCAATCGATCCGTTGACGTCAAGAGCTTGGTGGATCTCACCGCATTTCCTCTGAGCTGGCCGAATGACGCGAGAACCATTCCCGCGATCGCCATGACCAGCCCCAGCCCAGCCCGCACGAAGTGGGGGCGGGTGGCTCGTATCAGATCGGATCCCATCCTCCGAGGCTACGTCAGGAGGGAACGGACTCGTCCGTAGGGGCGGTGGCCCGGAGCGGTTCGACTAGAACCTGCACGACGCGGCGCCGGTGCATCTGGCGAACCCTCAGCCGCCAATTGGCGTGTTGAATCACATCTCTTCGCCGGGGGATACGCCCGAGCTCAGACATAAGAAAGCCGGCCACGGTTTCGTAGTCGCCCTCCGGCAGATGCACGCCGAGGCGATCGGCCGCCTCGTCGATTCGCAAGGTGCCCGGGATGAGGTAGCTATTGCCTCCCAGCTCCTCTACTCCCAGCTCGGAGATGTCGTACTCGTCTCTGATCTCGCCGACGAGCTCTTCCAGGAGATCTTCGATGGTGACCACGCCGCCCGTGCCCCCGTGCTCGTCGACCACCAGCGCGAAGTGACGCCGCTGTCTTCGCATGTCGAACAAAAGCGGATGGAGCTTGCGCGACTCGGGAACCACCAGCATCGGACGAATGAGCC
>JACDBF010000208.1 GCA_013695055.1 Actinomycetota bacterium | reverse complement strand
ATGTGTTGCTCGCGCGCTTGCAGGGTCAAGACATAGGCGCGCCTGCCGTCTCGGTCGAGCGTCTCGCCGGCTATGCGGCCGGGGACCTGGCGAACCAACTTTCTCGAGGTCGCAAACAGGCCGAGGTAGGGGCCGCCGTAAGCCATGGGGTTGCCGAGAGCGTGCCCCTCCCCCACAGCGACGTCCGCACCCAGCGCGCCGGGCGATTCAAGTATCCCCAAGGACGTCGGATCGGCCACGGCAACCAGCAGGGACCCCGCATCATGGGCCCGGCGTGCCGCCGCGCGGACGTCCTCGAGGCGGCCGAAGAAGTTGGGGTTCGCCACCACCAGGCAGGCGGCGTCGGCGGCGTCCACGCCGGCCCACTCGACCACGCCGCTCGCATGATCGTGATCGGCCCGGACGATATCCAAGCCTAAGCCTGAAGTGTAGGTCTCGAGGACTTCGACGTATGACGGCATGATCGTGGAACCGACGACGACCTTCGTTCGGCCGGTGCTGCGGACGGCGAGGTTGACGGCCTCGACCAGCGCGTTAGACCCATCGTACAGAGACGCATTTGAGACCTCCATCCCGTAAAGCTCGCAAACCAGCGTCTGAAACTCGAAAAGCGCCTGCAGAACACCCTGTGACAGCTCGGCTTGATAAGGCGTGTAGGAGGTTGAGAACTCGGCGCGACCCGCAAGGGCGGTCACGACTGGGGGGAGATGGTGGTCGTAAGCCCCCCCGCCGGCGAAGCAGATGAGGTCGGAACGGGAGCCGGCGGCCAGCGCTGCAAGGTGGGCTAAGAGCTCGGGCTCCGAAAGGGCAGGCGGTACGTCGAGAGCGCGCTCAAGCAGGAGCTCATTGGGTATCGACTGGAATAGCTCGGCCATGTCGGCTACGCCGACGCGCTCGAGCATCTCTTTGTCGTCCTGAGCCGTATGCGGAACAAAGTCCACTAATCGATTCCCCACTTCGTGTACTTGTCTACTTTTTTGTCCGCTCGCCTTTCCCGACAAACGGAGGCTTCACGATAACGCCATCGATGCGACGCCCTCGTGCCTCGACGGCCGCTGCCCTCCCCGCCTCAGGCGTGCTCTCCGCCGGTCCCAGAGCCAGCGCGATCCCCGTGCCAAGAGTCGGTGAGTAGTTGCCGCTCGTGACCTCACCCAGGGTCCGGTCTTCGTCGACCACCGCATATCCGGCGCGCGGGACGCCGCGTTCCTTGCACAAGAACCCGAACAGCCTTCGGGCCGGACCGCTTTCACGGACGCCGTCCAAAGCCTCGCGTCCCCGAAAAGAAGACTCCCAGTCGATTGCCCATCCGAGACCTGCCTCGAGCGGGTTGATGTCGGGACTGATCTCATGGCCGTAGAGCGCGTATCCCATCTCGAGTCGAAGCGTGTCTCTCGCCCCGAGACCCACCGGAGCGCATCCGGCGTCGAGCAAGGCCCCATAAGCTTGGGGCGCGACGGCTGAAGGAGCATAGAGCTCGAAGCCTCGCTCGCCCGTATAGCCGGTGCGGGCGACAAACCCCGTATCGCCGCAAACCTCGAGCCCCTTCCAAGAATGAAGCTCGAGCTCGCCGGCGCCTCCGGCGGGGAAGGCTCGGTCGAACGTCTCGAAGGAACCGGGGCCCTGCACGGCGAGGATGGCCCAGCGACTCCACTCGTCCACCGGCGATGCACCCGCCTCCACCAGCGCCCTCGCCACCTCTTGGACGTTGGCGGCGTTCGGAACGACCAGCCACTCGTGTGAGCCCAATCGGTACACGAAGAGATCGTCGACGCAGCCCCCATCGTCGTAGAGGACTAGGGCATATGTCGCACGACCCACCTCGAGAGCGCCTATGTCGGCGGTGACCGCTCGGTCGAGCGCCTTGCCGGCGGAAGCGCCCTCGAGCCTGAGCTTGCCGAGATGGGAAACATCGAACACGCCCACCGAGGATCGAACTGAGTTGTGCTCAGAGACGATGCCCGAGAATTGCAGCGGCATGTCCCATCCCGCGAACTCGGTCAGCTTGGCGCCGAGCTCTGCGTGAGCTTCCAACAGCGGGGTTCGTCGCTCGGTCACGCAGTCAGCCGGCCAGCATGGAGCCGAGGGCCGATGTCCTTTCGGGAGGCGTCGCCATCTCGCCCTGAAGCAAAGACCCCTGGGACGGTTCCTCCAACCCATACTTGATCAAGAGGTTCAGGTAGTCGCGCTGATAGAGGATCTTGCAGCGTACGTCCGGGTAAAGAGCGGTCACGCGGCGCACCTTGCGGTTCTTCTTGGTTACGAGCTTTTGATTGAGAGTGGTGATCTCGATATAGATATCAAACTCGGGAAGGTAGAAGTCGGGCGCAAATCGATGGGTTACTACTCCGGCCACGTCCCAGTCGATGTCGAAGGCAGTCGGCTCGTAGTCCCACTCAATCTGATAAAAGTCCAACAGCTTGGCGAATTGACGTTCGCTGTTGTGCGCGAACGAGACGCGCTCGTGAGGAAGCAACCGACCGGAGCCGTCATCGCTCCCCCGCTCAAAGGCTGGTATCGCTAAACCTCCCCTGCTTGCAATGCTTCGGTGCTCGAGCGTTCGGCGTCGGCCGAACGCAAGGCCCGCAACGTGCCCGTCAGCTCATCGCGGATCTTGCCGACCGCGACGACGGCGCCGAAGACGCCCTGGCCCGAGCGAAGGAGGTCGATGACCTCAGCGTCCGAGGTGCATGCGTACACTCCCGAACCGTCGGCCACTATGGTGACCGCCGACCACTCGTCGGCGAGATTGTCTCGCACGTAATCGATGGCCTGGCGCACCTTGTGCAAGCTCGCCCCTGCGTCGGTGAGGCTCTTGATCACTCGCAGCTGGAGGAGGTCGTTGAACGAGTACAACCGCTGGGTTCCGGACCCTTGCGCAGCTTGGATCGAGGGCTGAACGAGGTCGGTGCGCGTCCAGTAATCCAATTGCCGGTAGGTGACCCCGACGATCTTGCAGGCTTGCGGGCCTCGATATCCGGTCTCTGTCACGTCTACCTCCCTGGAAGGCGGCCACGCTGCACCCTCAGCACCAGCGGGCGCTGGGAGTCACAACGCGGTAGTTACGGCCTTGAAAGGTTAGTTGTGCCGGGCCCGCATGTCAACGAACCCTAATGAGGAGCTAAAGGCTTTCACCAGAGGGAGCTAACCCTGGCCGCTGGCGAAGTCCTCAGGGCTGACCTCGTCCAGGAATTGCCGGAACTTCTGAACCTCGGTCTCCTCCTCATCCCTGAGCTCGATACCGGCTTGCTCGAGGACATCCTCGTTCGCGAATATGGGCGCGTCGATGCGCACCGCCAAGGCGATGGCGTCGCTGGGGCGAGATGAGATCTCCTTGGTGGTGCTGTCGGCGGTCATTCGAATGAGGGCGAAGAAAGTCTGATCGACCAGCTCGGTGATCAGAACCCGCTCGACCTCGACATCTGTTTCCTGAAGAATGTTGCGCAGCAGATCGTGAGTCATCGGACGCGGCGTTTCGACCCCCTGAAGGGCGAAGGCGATGGCGGTGGCTTCGACCGCTCCGATCCAGATGGGCAGGTAGCGATCACCCGCGGTCTCCTTGAGCAAGACGATGGGCTGGTTGGAGGGAAGCTCTACTCGGACCCCCACGAGCGACAGCTCGATCATGCGAGGGAAACTATCACCCTGCCGCGCTTAGGTCGGTTGACG
>JACDBF010000201.1 GCA_013695055.1 Actinomycetota bacterium | reverse complement strand
GAGGTAATGGCCGAGACGGGCGCCATTTTCGGTGGCGAGCATTCCGGCCACTACTACTTCCGAGACAACTTTCGCGCCGACTCGGGAATGATAGCGGCGCTCCTGGCCCTCGAGGCGCTGTCGAAGTCCGGGTGCCCCATGTCCGAGCTGTTCGAGCCCTTCCGCCGGTATTGGGCATCGGGCGAGATCAATTCCGAGGTGGCCGACCAAGGGGAGCGCCTCGAGAAGCTCGCGGCGAGCTTCAAAGACGGAAGTCAGGACTCAGAGGATGGGTTGACCGTCGAGTATCCCGACTGGTGGTTCAACTGCCGCCCGTCCAACACAGAACCCCTTCTGCGCCTCAATCTCGAGGCCCGCACTCAGGAGCTCATGGAGCGCAAGCGTGACGAGGTGCTGGCGGCGATTCGCAGTGATTCTTAGGGCGCGGCCCCCCGGAGCGCACGGCTGCAATAGATTCCAAGCTAGTTTCGAGATGATCGAGAGGAAGATTCATGGCGCTGGACGAGAGGTTGCTTGAGATCCTTGCGTGTCCCAACTGCCACGGCGAGGTCGAATACCTCGAGGCCGAGCAGATCATCGCTTGCCGCGGTGAGTGCAAGTATCGCTATCCCGTCCGCGACGACATTCCGATCATGCTCATCGACGAGGCCATGAAGCCGTGACCAACCTCGACGACCTCAACGCGATCGCCAGAATCGACAGCCAGGACGTGTTGGGCGCGGTCGAGCGTTTTGCCGATCAATGCCGTGAGGGCTGGGAGATCGGCCTGGGAGCTGAGGGCCTGCCCGACTCCGGTGGCATCGACTCGATAGTCGTTCTCGGAATGGGCGGATCGGGCGTGTCGGGCGATGTCGTGCAAGCCGTGGTTGAACCTCGCCTGGGAGTTCCTTTCAGAACGATAAAGAGCTACGGCCCCCTCCCTGAGTGGATCGGCCGCAACACGCTCGTCTTCGCAGTGTCCTACTCCGGAAATACGGAGGAGACGCTGGCCGCGGTCGAGGAGGCTCGAGCGCGCGCAGCGCGCGTTGTCACGATCTCCTCCGGCGGCGCCCTCGCCGAGGGGGCGGCCAAGAACGGCCACGCGCATGTGCGCATTCCGCCGGGCCTGCAGCCGCGTGCGTCTCTCGGATTTCTGACCCTGCCGCTGCTATCGGTGCTCACAGTCATGGGACTTGTGACGGATGCGCGCGACGATGTCGACGAGGCCGTGGGAGTCATCTCCGAGCTTGCCGCATCTTGTCATCGCACGAAACCGGCGGAAGATAATCCTGCAAAACAGTTGTCGACGCATATCACCGGCAAGGTGCCGGTGGTCTACGGGGGATACGGGATCGGCGCGACCGCAGCCTACCGGTTCAAATGCGACCTCAACGAATACGGGAAGACGCCGGCCTTCTACAACCAGCTTCCCGAGCTCGACCACAACGAGATCGTGGGATGGAACAATCTCTCCGAGCTGACGACCGAGAATTTCGTCAACATCTTGCTGATGGATCCTGGCGAGCACGAACGAGTCGAGCTCCGGTTTGAGATAACGCGCTCCTTGATACAGGGTGCTCTACCCGAGGTCTACGAGGTGCAGGCTGAAGGCCGTTCGCCGCTCGCCCGTTTGCTGTCGTTGATCTTTGTCACACAGCTCGCAGCCATATACGTCGCGCTCAGCTACGACGTGGATCCGGGACCCGTCGACGTGATTACCGAGCTGAAGAATCAACTAGCAGAACGATGACCGTAACGAAAGGACTAGGACGACGTGACTATCGACTCGGATGTGCTCGATCTATCTCTTGCCGACGAGGGTCGGCTCAAGATCGAGTGGGCGGAGCGCCAGATGCCCGTGCTCGGGCGCATTAGAGAGCGTTTCGAGAAGGAGCGCCCGCTCGAGGGGACGACCATCGCCGCGTGCCTGCATGTGACGACAGAGACCGCGAACTTGATGCGTACGCTTGATGCAGCGGGCGCGAACGTCGCCTTGTGCGGCTCCAATCCGCTGTCTACTCAGGACGACACCGCCGCGTCGCTGGTCGGGAGCTACTCGATCCCCGTCTACGCGATTCGCGGAGTGGATGAGTCTCTGTACTACTCACACATCAAGGCCGTGCTGGATCGCAAGCCGATGATCACGATGGACGACGGTGGCGATCTCGTGACAATGCTGCACCAGCAGCGACAGGACCAGCTCGTCGAGATAATCGGCGGGACCGAGGAGACGACTACCGGCGTAATCCGCCTGCGCGCAATGGAAGCTCACGGTGTGCTCGGCTATCCCATCGTGAGCGTCAATCATGCGAATACCAAGCGCCTCTTCGACAACCGGTACGGCACGGGGCAGTCCGCCATCGACGGCATCCTGCGGGCGACCAATGTGTTGCTCGCCGGCCGGACCCTGGTCGTCTGCGGTTACGGGATGTGCGGCCGTGGAGTGGCCTCCCGGGCGAAGGGGATGGGGGCCGAGGTCGTGGTCACCGAGGTCGATCCCTTGCACGCGCTCGAGGCTGCAATGGACGGCTTTCGCGTGATGCCGGGGGCCGAGGCCGCGAGCATCGGCGACATCTTCGTTACCGTGACCGGCAACAAGCACGTGCTCGGAGCACCTCACTTCGCAGCCATGAAGGACGGCGCGATCCTCGCCAACGCCGGCCACTTCAACATCGAGATCGACCTCGAGAGTCTGCGTTCGATGGCCTCGGGAAACCGGCGCGTGCGGCAGGAGGTCCAGGAATACTCGCTCGACGGCGACCGCAGGATCTATGTCCTCGCCGA
>JACDBF010000192.1 GCA_013695055.1 Actinomycetota bacterium | reverse complement strand
ACCCACGGCGGCACGGTCGATGGACAGCCAGCGGTCTCCGAGGGCGGATTTGAGGTTCGAAAGAGTCCGCCTGAGGGCCGCTCGGGCGCGATCGTCGTCGTACTCAGACCACAACAGGTTCGCCAGTGCCGCGCGGCTCTGCGAGACCCTCGTCTCCGCAAGATAAGCCAGCAAAGCGACAGCCTTGCGCGTGTCCACCTGGACATCCATGCCGCCCCGGGCGGCGCGCGGGGGGCCCAATAGCTCGAGGGACAGGATCTCCTCCATGAACCAAGAGTTTGATTGCCTTCAGGACAGGACGCAACGGCTCGGAGGAAAATCATCCTCCGTAACGTTCCCGGGACGGTCGCCGGCGAGGATAGAGCCTCCAGAAGGTCGGGTCCGGATACAGGAGGCGCAAGGATCGGAAATCAGCTCGCGCGGGGGAAAGCCTTGATGAGAGAGCGGCCGGTCGGGCGTGGGGTGGTCGCTTGGGCGGTGTGGTCCGTGACCTGCATAGCCGCCGTCCTTTCCCTGCTCTTCGGGTACTTGGATCACCCGAGAAGCGCTCTGGATCCGATAATCGTTGCTTTCGCCGCTTTCGTCCTCGCCTTCGCGACGGTGGGAGCTCTCGTCACCGCGCGCGTCCGTGGCAACGCCATCGGGCCCATCCTGGCCGCCGCCGCCCTGGCGTATGCGGTCGCCGGCGTGGGTGACGGGTATTCCCATTACGCCGGACCGGGGGACGCGGCGTTGTCCCCGGCCGGAACAGCGCTGTGGTGGGCGAGCGGGTGGCTCTGGAGCGTGGGGGCCGGCCTCGCCGGGACGTTCGCCTTGTTGCTGTTTCCGACCGGCCACTTGCCCTCGCGCCGGTGGAGGCCCGTAGCTGGCTGGCGGGAACGGCCATGGTCCTTCTGGCCTCGGGCGTGGGATTTAGCACTTACGAGGGGGGCAGGTCGAATCCGCTCGAGGGGGTCGTTGGAGATCAGGTGGCTGGCGGAATGATGGCCGTCGGAGGGGCGGCCCTGGCCGCCGCTATCGCCGCGTCCATCGCGTCGCTGTTCATCCGCTATCGTCGGAGCGGCCGGGAGCAGGGCTGCAGCTCAAATGGCTCACTTACGCCGCCTTCTTGGTGATCGCCGGGCTATCGGCTTCCATCATGCTCGGCTCCTCCAACGACGAGGCGACGGAGGAGCTCAACAACCTCATCGTCACCGGCGTGCTCTCTTCCATCCCGATGGCCATGGGCATAGCAATCCTGAAGCACAGGCTCTACGACATCGACAAGATAATCAACCGCACCCTCGTTTACGGGGCCCTCACCGCCCTGCTCGGGCTTTGCTATGCGGGCCTTGTGGTAGCTCTTCAAGGCGCCCTTGCGCCGTTAACCCAAGATCAAAGCTATGCGGTCGTGGGGTCCACCCTCGTTGTCGCGGCGCTCTTTCGCCCGGCGCGCGGCCGCGTCCAGGACTTCATAGACCGGCGCTTCTACCGGGCCTGCTACGACGCGACGCGCACGCTCGAGGCATTCTCGGTGCGCCTGCGCGACGAGATCGACCTCGACACTCTGTCGACCGAGCTACTAACGGTGGTGCGTTCCACCATGCAGCCGGCGCATGTGTCCGTGTGGTTGCGGGGGCCGGACGAGCAACGATGACGCAGCACGCCACGGCCAAGCTGGCCTGGTCTCTCTGGGGTCTCTCGATTGCGCTCACCGCGCTATTCGTGTTGCTCGTCTTCGTCAGTCGCACGGGCCCCGGCCCGCTCGAGTACGACAGTGCGCCGCTGGGCGCCGCCTTGTATGCGGCTTTGGTCTTGATCTTTTCCACGCTTGGGGCCCTCATCGCAGCGCGCCAGCCGGGCAATGCAGTCGGCTGGCTGTCCTGCTCCACCGGCGTGGTGCTGGCAACCGGCCTTTGCACTCAACTCTACGCTGACTATGCGCTCTTCAGCCGGCCGGAGTCGATATCCGGAGGAGAGCTCGCCGCATGGGCGGCGTCCTGGCTGCTCCCCGTCGGATTGTTCGTGACCCCCGTAGTTCTTCTCTCTTCCTCTTTCCCAGCGGCAGTCCCGCTTCGAGTCGGTGGAGAATCGTGTTTCAACTGGCCGTCGCAATCACGGTGCTGACGTTTGCGGGAGCGATGTTCAAACCGGGGCCCGTAGACGTGTTCGAGGTTCAGAATCCTGTCGCGCTTAGGGGAGCCGCGGGCGATGCCATGCAGCTCTTGGAGCAAGCAGGGACCGTAGCGGTCATCCCGTTGCTCCTGCTGGGAGTCTCTGCCCTCGTTACCCGGATGCGAGGCTCACGAGGTCAAGAGCGGCAGCAGCTCAAATGGTTCGCTTTCACCGCTTCGCTGTTGGGCGTCAGCTTCGCCGCGTCATTCGTCTGTTCCGCTCTTGGTCAGTCGTCTGCAGCCGACATCTTTTTCATTGTGGGCGCGGTCGGATTGTCCTGATTCCAATCGCGTCGGGATTGGCAATCCTCAAGTACCGGCTCTATGACATCGACCGCATCATCAACCGCACTCTCGTTTACGGCGCTCTCTTCATCGACCGGCGCTTCTATCGGCGGAAGTACGACGCGGCCCGTACGCTGGAAGCGTTTACCGCGCAAGTAAGGGACGAGATCGACTTGGAAAGTCTCACCGGTCACCTGCTCAGCACGGTCCAAGAGACGGTCCAGCCGGCCCGCCTGTCGCTGTGGCTCCGATCCTCGGAGGCGGAGCCGCATGCCGAGCGTGACGGGAACAAAGGAAATCTTGTAGGTAATGCAATCCGTAACGATCCCGGAACGATGGTCCTGTAAAAGGAGGGTGAGATGGCTACTTTCACAAAGGGACTGAAGCGAGTCACCCTTCGGGGTCGTCGAGGCGCCCGAGATGACGCGCCCCAAGCAAGAGGTGCGCAGACGGCGACCGCGGTGGCCGAAGGGCCGGCGGTCGATATCGCCCCCAACGACCCGATCGTCGCCTACTTTCAGAGCGCCTCTGGGGTCGTCGAAATCGATTCGCTGGAGCTAGAGTCCCCGGCAAAAGACGAGCTGAAGGCCGCGGGCGTAAAGATGGTCGTGCCACTCATCAGCCAGGGAGAGCTCATCGGGCTTTTGAACCTTGGCTCACGCTTGAGCGAGCAGGACTACTCGGCGGACGATCGCAAGCTGCTCGCCAACCTCGCCGCTCAGGCGGCTCCGGCGGTGCGGGTCGGCCAGCTTGTTCGTCAGCAAGAGGCGC
>JACDBF010000184.1 GCA_013695055.1 Actinomycetota bacterium | reverse complement strand
ATGCAAAGCGTCATGCCCGAGCTGGGAGTGCCGCGCGAGAAGATCGTCTTCATTTCGGGCATCGGTTGTGCAAGTCGGTTCCCCTATTACATGGACACCTACGGACTCCATGGCATCCACGGACGCGCTCCGGCGATAGCCACGGGCCTCGCAACCGCGCGTCCGGATCTTCAGGTGTGGGTAGTGATGGGGGATGGGGACGCGCTTTCCATCGGAGGCAATCACCTCATACACGCGCTTCGGCGAAATGTGAACCTGAAACTCTTGATGTTCAACAATCAGATCTACGGGCTGACCAAGGGCCAGTACTCGCCTACTTCCGAACAGGGCAAGATCACCAAATCCACGCCCTTCGGTTCTTTGGAAAGGCCCTTCAACCCGGTGTCGGTGGCGCTGGGGGCCGAGGCGACATTCGTCGCTCGCACGATGGACGTCGAGCGCAAGCACCTGCCCTCGATCCTCAGGCGAGCCGCCGCGCACAGGGGCAGCGCCTTCGTCGAGATATATCAGAACTGCAATATCTTCAATGATGGCGCGTTTCTAGCTCTGGCCTCCAAAGAGGGAGGCACGAAGAATCGCATCTATCTTGAGGATGGGGGCCCGATTCGTTTTGGAGCCGAGCAAGAGAAAGGCATCAGAATGGACAAGGACGGGCGGCTCGACATCGTTGATGTGGCCGACGTGGGAGAGGACAAGCTCGTCGTCCACGACGAGCATAGAGAGAATCCGAGCCTTGCGTTCGCGCTTTCACGCATCGCCGATGGGCCGACCATGCCGACCCCTTTCGGGGTGTTCCGGGACGTGCAGCGGCCGGTGTACGGCGAGATCATGGAGCACCAACTGAGGACCGCTGCCGAACAGCAGGGCCCGGGAGATCTCGAGCGCCTCTTGTTCACCGGCGACACGTGGGCCGTGGAATGACTTCGCCATCCGAGGAGGATGTCGAAGAGAGGGCGCGGCAGCTCGCTCACGGAGGCGAGGGGCACAAGGGACTCGAAGGCGAACGTAAGGCTGCCGAGAACGCGTCCAGGCGCATTCTCGAGGAGTCGGAAGCGCGCACCGAAGAGGCGGCAACGACCGATCCGGAAGACGACAACGTCATCCGACGGACGTCGAAGGACACGGCCTGAGGCTCGCTCAACATCATTCTGCGCGGCGGGGGCCTGAATGAAGGACTTGTTGCAGCGCGCGCTCGACGAGTGTGTCGCCGGGGGCGCCTCGTACGCGGACGTGAGAGCCGTGGAAACGACTGTGGAAACGATAACGGTCAAGGGGCCGGCAGTTGAGGCGTGTGACCGAACTCATTCGATCGGCTTCGGCGCGCGCGTGCTTATGGACGGCGCGTGGGGTTTTGGAGCCTCATCGCATTTGACGAATGATGAAGCGGCGCTCGTCGCCCGCACCGCGCTCGCCGTGGCAAAAGCGAGCGGCAGTGTGCTAATCGATCGGGTGGAACTGGTGCCCGAGCCCAGCCACAGGGGGACCTGGGCTACGCCACTGGCGATCCATCCTTTCGGTGTCTCGCTCGAGGACAAGCTGTCGTTGCTGACCTCGGCGACCGAGAGCATCGAGAGCACACGGGGCATCGAGTTCGGCAGGGGCACGATGGACTTCATCGAGCAACGCACGTGGTTCGTTTCTTCTGAGGGATCAGACATCGATCAAACGATCGTTCATTGCGGTGCCGGAATCGAGGCCTTCGCACTCTCCGGCGACGAGTTGCAGCAGCGCTCGTATCCGGCGTCGTTTCGTGGTCATTTCGAGGCCGGAGGATTCGAGATCGTCCAAGCGATGGATCTGCCCGGTAATGCGCATCAAACTGCCGAACAAGCCGCGGCCTTGCTCTCAGCGCCGGAGTGTCCCTCGGGCCCAACCACGCTGGTCCTCGATGGACATCAGGTCATGCTGCAGGTTCACGAGTCCGTGGGGCACCCGACGGAGCTTGATCGCGTGCTTGGGATGGAAGCCGCGTTCGCCGGAACCTCTTTCGTAGGACTGAGAGATCGTGGGGTCTTCCGCTACGGCTCGGAGTTGGTGAACATCACCGCAGATGCAACCTCGGCAGGAGGCCTTGGCACTTTCGCTTACGACGATGAAGGAGTCGAAGCTCAGAGCTGCCCGCTCATCGAGAGTGGCATTCTCGTTGGATTCCAGAGCTCCCGTGAGACGGCTGGGGCAGCCGGAGCGTCGCGCTCGAACGGCACGATGCGAGCTGAGGGCTGGGAGAACCTTCCTCTGATTCGCATGACGAACGTCAATTTGCATCCGCACGAAGGATCGACCGAGGATTTGATCGCCGGGGTGGACGACGGAATC
>JACDBF010000131.1 GCA_013695055.1 Actinomycetota bacterium | reverse complement strand
GCCGTCGAAGGACTCCTCGTCGATCTCGCTGATCTGAGCCGACAGGTCCTCCCGCTGCTTGACGAGCCGCTCCTTGATCCCGGCCAAAGCCTTGCCGTCGAGCTTCGCTTTGCGAACCCGGCGCGCTGCTGGTTTCGGCGACCCAGCGGGCCGGGCAGGCGCCGCCTTCTTGGGATGAGACTTCTCGGGCACCCCATTGCGGCCGGAGAGCTTCTTGGCCGCCTGCTTGGGGGCCGACTTGGCCGGAGCCGCCTTGCGGGCGGCGGTCTTCTTGGACGAGCTCCTCGTCGCGGTCGACTTCTTAGCGGGGGCCCTCTTAGCGGCGGATTTTCTGGCGGCCGGCTTCTTGGCGGCGGGCTTCTTGGACCCGCCGGCGGCAGGCTGTCTGCGAGCTCCGCTCCTCGCGACCGCTTTTCTCGTCGTGGCTTTTTTGGCTGCCGTCTTTTTCTTCGTCGCCGCTCGGGCCGGAGTCTTGCGCGCAGAAGGCTTGCGAGCCGCCGTCTTCTTGGACTTTGATGAAGCGGTTCGCGCGGAGGTCTTCTTGGAGGAACGCGTGGAAGCGGTGGCCTTGCGCGCTCGGGGCTCCTTAGCCGGGCTCATGGCTGCGGGACGCTATCACACGGTCCAAGCCTCTGGCGACGGCTTCGGGAGCGCCGTCAGTCACCATTTCTCGCTTACCCACCCGGCGGCGCTTTAGAGACAGCGTTCCGCCCTTGCAAGCCCCGATGAGGGGGGCAGAGCTCCCATTTGCCCCACGCTACTCTTAGCCGGGCATGTCCGGCCCCAGCTACCGACCCGTCCCCTCGCAGGTCTCTTTTCCGGAGGTCGAGCAACAGATGCTCGGTTTCTGGGACGATGAGCGCATCTTCGAGCGATCGCTCGAAGACCGCCGGGGCCAGACCGAGTGGGTGTTCTATGAAGGCCCCCCCACCGCCAACGCACGGCCCGGGACACACCACGTCGAAGCGCGGGCCTTCAAGGACCTCTTCTGCCGCTTCCAGACCATGCGGGGTCACTACGTCCACCGCAAAGCCGGCTGGGATTGCCACGGGCTCGGCGTCGAGATCGAAGTCGAGAAGAAGCTCGGGCTCGCCCACAAGAGCGACATCGAGCAGATCGTGGGCATCGAGGAGTTCGTTCGACTTTGTCGCGAGTCGGTGATCGAGTACGTCGACGAGTGGGCGAGGCTCACCGACCGGATCGGCTTCTGGCTCGACCTCGGCGACGCCTACTGGACCATGTCTCCGGAGTACATCGAGAGCGTGTGGTGGCTGTTGAAACAGATATGGGACCGCGGCCTTCTCGAAGAGGACTTCAAGGTCGTGCCTTACTGCCCTCGCTGCGAGACCGCGCTCTCGGCTCACGAGCAACACCAGACGGACGCGTACCAAACTGTGACCGACCCCTCGGTCTATGTGCGCTTCCCCCTCGTCGACGACCCCGACGGCGCACTCCTCGTGTGGACGACCACGCCGTGGACTCTTCTCGCCAACATGGCGGCGGCCGTAGGTCCCGAGATCACCTACGCCAAGGTCGCCGACCCGGCGCTCCCGGAACGCCATCTGATCATCGCCGAAGACCGCGTTGCGCCCTTGCTCGGCGAGGGCGTCATCGCCCAAGCTAAGATGTCTGGTCAGGATCTCGTGGGCCGTCGCTACCTGCCGCCCTTTTCCTTCGTAGAACCATCAGAGCACGGCCACACGGTCAGGCATGCCGACTTCGTGAGCACCGAGGACGGGAGCGGCATCGTCCACCTGGCCCCCTACGGCGAAGAGGACATGGTGGTAGCTCGCCGCGACGAGCTGCCCATAGCTCAGATGATCGACGCATCGGGCCGCGTCGTTCCTTCGGGAGGAGGCTTCGCCGGCCTTTACGTAAAGGACGCCGATCCGCAGATCATCGCCGACCTCGACGCGCGCTCCCTGCTCTTTCGAGCGGAGGATTATGAGCACGCGTATCCGCACTGCTGGCGATGCAAAACGCCGCTCCTCTACTACCCGCGCAAGGACTTCTACATTCGCACGTCGCAAATCCGAAAGGATCTGCAGGCCTCGAACGAGCCGGTCGCATGGCAGCCTTCGACAATCAAGCAGGGCCGTTTCGGGGACTGGCTCGCAAACAACGTCGACTGGTCGTTGTCGCGCGACCGGTATTGGGGAACTCCTTTGCCCGTATGGCGCTGTGAGCTCGAGCATCTCACTTGTGTGGGGTCCTTCGCCGAGCTCTCCAAGCTCTCCGGCCGCGATCTCGCAAATCTCGATCCTCACCGCCCGACTGTGGATGAGGTTATGTTCGATTGCCCGCAATGCGGTCGCAATGCGACGCGCGTGACGAGCGTCATCGACGCCTGGTTCGACTCAGGTGCGATGCCGTTCGCTCAATGGCATTACCCGTTCGAGAACAAGGATGTCTTCGAGCGACGCTTTCCCGCACAGTTCATCTCTGAAGCCATCGACCAGACGCGCGGGTGGTTCTATTCGCTGCTCGCCATTGCGACCCTGGTGCGCGGGCGAAGCTCTTACGAGAGCGTCGTGTGCTTGGGTCACATCGTCGATGCAGATGGGCGCAAGATGTCCAAGTCGCTGGGCAACGCGATCGATCCGTGGACGATCATCGAGGCCGTGGGAGCCGATGCCCTGCGCTGGTATCTCATCACGGGCGGCACACCGTGGGCGGCTCGACGCGTATCCGTGCAGATCATCCAGGAATCGCTTCGCAAGTATCAGCTCACTTTGTGGAACACCTATTCGTTCTGGGTGACTTATGCCGC
>JACDBF010000099.1 GCA_013695055.1 Actinomycetota bacterium | reverse complement strand
GTCGAGATGCTCTCCAACGCCTACATCAACTATCTCTTCGACGCGGTCATCGACGCTACCGAAGAGGCCATCCTCAACACCCTGCTGGCGGCTGAGACCATGACCGGCCGGGACGGCACGGTCGTTCATGCTCTGCCGCCGGACGCGCTCACGGAGGCCCTGGACGTGCTCGGCGGCCGGCGCTAGCTCGATGCTGGAGCGGCACGTTCGATAACCTTTGCCAGAGCCAAGGCGCGGGCGCCTTCGAAGCTTCCCGCAAGGGGAGTCTCGACTCCTGCCGCCGCCGCCGCCATACCGGCTACGAGCGCCTTTGTGTGCGGGGCGCCGCTCTCGAGAGACGACGCGAACCCGGCCACGAAGCAATCGCCCGCTCCTATCGGGTTGCTCACCGTCACTTGGGGCGCGGCCATCCAGCGGGGTCTCCCGTCGTCGCAAAACGCCGCGCCCAACTTTCCGGCGGTGACGATCGCGGTACCGGCGCCGGCTCGCACCATTCCAAACGCGGCCTCGAGGGCCCGTTCGCGTACGTCTTCGCCGTCCGACTCGACGTCTTCGTCGGCGCGGCCGAACAGCACGGCTTCCGCCTCGGAGAGGTTGGGCGTTACGACGTCCGGATGCGCCGGAAGCGCGGCGGCCAGGAGCTCCCCGGTCGCATCAATCAGCGTGAAGCGACACGAATCACGGCCGAGAGCGACGAGCCGCCCGTAGGCGTCCTTGGGAGCTCGAGGCGGAACGCTGCCGATGCACACCAAGGCTTCCCCCGAGCGCGTGCGCTCGCCCAGCGCGCGTTCATAACGCTCCCAATCCTCTTCGGATATCGCCGGCCCCGGCTCGTTGAAGACGGTCACACGTCCCGCCGACTCCATGACGATCGCCGACGAGCGGACTTCGCCGCGGGTCTCAATCGGACAGAAGCGGTGGCCTTCGTCCCGAATCAGAGCGGCCACCGCAGCACCCGTGTGGCCCGGCACAAAGCTCACAAGGAGGGCGGCGGTTCCGAGAGAGCGGGCCGCGCGCGCAACGTTGACTCCCTTGCCTCCGGGAGTTATGGCGGCGTCGGTGAATCGCAGCACGTGGCCGGGCCTGATCTCATCGATCGCCAACGTACGGTCGATCGTGAGATTGGGACCGGCTACGAGCACCGCGTCTACCTCTCCATGCGGCGGAACCCCGGAACGCCGCCCACGTCCTCGAACAAGCCCGCCGCGACACCGCCGATGAGAGCCGCCCCGCGCGCTCCCGCCTCCGTCACCGGCGGCCGCTCATAATCACCAAGCACCTCCCGCTTGATGATCCGAACCGCCTCGCTCTCGAGCCCCCCACCGGCCGCGATCAACCTCTCCCATTCGCCGCCTACGGCTTGCATCGTGTCGAGCACGGCCCGGCCCAGTTCCTGCACCGCTTCAATGGCCGCACGCCAGACGACCCCGGGAGAGGCGTTGCGTCCGATCCCGGTTATCGCCGCGCGATGCGCAGTCACATCCGCTACCTCGAGGCCGGAAGACTCGTGGAGAAGCTCGAGAGCCCGAGCATCCAGCTCGGCCCGTTCGTGCGCCTCACTCACCCCGAGAAGATCGCGGATGCGCTGCAGCGCCAATCCCGACCGCACACCGCCGAGCAGCGCCTGCTTGTCGCCCAGCACATGCCGGCCGACCGTCACTCCCCCGGCGACCGAGGTCCGCATTTCCCGAGGGCCAAGCGGACCCTGCACGGCGCGCACGAAGGCCTCCGCGGTGCCACATGAATCGAATATGTCGGTCGGGGCGACCGCTCCCGCGCCGACCGAAGCGCACAGATGGTCGTGGCCGGCCACGGCCAGGACGGCTCCTTCGGCGGCGGGCAAGACGCTCCCCACATGCCCGGCGTGTGTCCCGGCCCCCGCGACTTCGGGCATCAAATCTTCGGGCGCGTCGCCCAGAGCGAAAGCGTCAGGCCACCACGCGCCGGATGCGACGTCGAGAAAACCCGTGCGCGAAGCGAGGGAGGCCTCGGCGACCTCTTTTCCTCCCAGTGAACGCACGATCCATTCGCCGACGTTCAGCCAGCGCCGGCCCCTAT
>JACDBF010000411.1 GCA_013695055.1 Actinomycetota bacterium | reverse complement strand
CCGGAAAGCAGTTGCCTTGCACGATGTTGGCGGTCTTGCGGGCCACGCCGGGCAGACTCGTGAGCTCGGCCATGGTCGGCGGGACCTCTCCGTCGTAGCTCTCGACCAGCTTTGTCGCCAGACCCCGCAGCGAGCGCGCCTTCTGGCGGAAAAACCCGGTGGCGTGGATGTCCCGTTGCAGCTCCTCCTCCGGAACGCTGAGATAGTCTTCGGGCTTCTGATACTTGCGAAACAACGACTTGGTCACCACGTTCACGCCGGCGTCGGTGGACTGAGCCGACAAAATCGTGGCCACGATGCACTGCAACGGGGAAGAGAACTCGAGGGCCATACGGGCATCCGGGTGGGCCTTATCCAGGCGCCGAAGAATCGTGGGCAGACGCTCTGAGGCGGGGGCTTTCCGATCCGGCTTCACGGAGCCGATGCTATCGGCTATGCTCGCCAAACGACCGTTTGTTTGCTGCCGGTCTGACGGTTCTTTTGACCCGCCCCGACTCGGAGGCTCTATGGCTATATCGGTGCACTCGAGCAGACGCGACGAGCTCGTCGCCCAGGCCGCCCGGCTCTTCTCGGAGCGCGGCTACCACGGAGCTTCGATGCAGGACCTTGCCGAGGCCCTGGGTCTTCTTCGCGGCTCGCTCTACGCTCACATCGGCAGCAAAGAGGACCTGCTCTTCGATGTCGCAAACCAGGGCGCCGTCCGCTTCCTCGAGAGGGGGCTGGCGGCCGCGGCCGAAGCCGGCACGCCTCCCGAGCGCCTGCGGGCTTTTCTCGGCGCTCATGTGGAGACGGCCATCGAGCACCTCGACGCAGGGACCGTCTTCATGAACGAGTGGCGTTATCTGTCACCGGCCTTGCGAACCAAGATTCAGGACAAGAGAGATCTCTATGAGTCCACCGTCCGCGACCTCCTGACCGAGGGTCAAAGGAGCGGGCACTTTCGGGCCGATCTCGACGTTTCGCTCGCCGCACGGCTGGTGCTTTCCGCCGGGAACTGGGTCTACGCCTGGTACAAACCGGACAAAGAGTTGTCACCCCAGGAGATCGGCCGGGGATACGCAGACATGCTGATTAGAGGATTCGAGGAGGGACCATGACTTACGAAGACAAGCTCGCCCGCTTCAACGCGCACATCGACGGAGGAGGCAAGGTCGAAGCGAGCGACTTTATGCCGGACGACTACCGCCGAGGGGTCCTCAAGTTCATCGAGATGCATGCCAACTCGGAGATCATGGGGGCCTTGCCCGAGCGTGAGTGCCTGCCACAGGCCCCCACCCTCCTGCGCAAGATGTCATTGGCTGCCAAGATCCAGGACGAGGTAGGGCATGCGCAATTGCTCTACAGGGTGGCGGAGGACCTAGGTAAGTCGCGCTCGGCCATGTACGAGGACCTTCTTGCGGGAAAATCGAAATTCCACAACGTCTTTCATTACCCCGTCCAACACTGGGGAGATGTCGCCATTATTGGATGGTTGATCGACGGGGCCGCTCTCGTGACACAGGCCGCATTGCTCGACTCTTCCTATGCGCCTTACACACGCGTGCTCAAGCGAATCTGCTCCGAAGAGCAGCTGCACTTGCGTCACGGCGAGCACATCACCTTGATGCTCGCATCGGGAACCGAATCACAGCGCGATTTGTTTCAGGATGCGCTGTCTCGCTGGTGGTTGCCCATCATCCATTTCTTCGGCCCCCGCTCCAACGTTGAAAAGGACTTGCTACTCCGCTGGAAGGTAAAGACGCGCACGAACGAGGACTTGAGACAGGAGTTCCTCGACCGTTACGTGCCGAAGGTGCTGGAGCTTGGTTTCATGTTCCCTTCACCGGTGCCGGTCGAGTCAACCGGTCATTGGATAGTGAAGGACCAGGACATCGACTGGGCCCCACTCGAAGCCGTCAAGAAAAACCGGGGGCCGGAAACCACCCGCAGACTCGCCGCGCGCCGAGACGTCTACGATCGTCATCGCTGGGTTCGCGAAGTGCTTGCCGCGCCCTTCACGTATGCAGCCTGATGGAAACTTTCGAGGTGTTCCGTCGCTCAGGGCACAAAGAACCTTTCGAGCATTGCGGAACGGTTTCGGCGCCCGATGCGGAGATGGCGCTTCTCGAGGCAAAGGAATGCTTCACTCGCCGGCGTGAGGGACAGCACCTATGGGTCGTAAAGAGGTCGGATATCCACTCCTTCAAGGACGAGAGCCTGCTTGAGATCGCCGCCGACAAGTCCTACCGTTTCGCCGAGGCGTACCGCGATGTCGTGACAAAGCGATCCCAGGCGCGCTCTAGGGGGCGTGCTCTCCCCGAGAAAGCCCGTTCGAGTACGTGAGCGACTCCCTCGCCGCTCTTCTGACCGCGCTCGCCGACGACGAGCTCATCATCGGCCACCGTCACTCCGAGTGGACGGGCTTTGCTCCCCATATCGAAGAAGACGTCGCCTTTTCCTCCATAGCGCAAGACGAGATCGGACACGCAGCCGCCTACTACACGCGTTTGTCGCAACTCGGCCACGCCTCGGATGCGGACCGGCTGGCTCTCGGCAAGGATACGGTCGATTACCGGAACGCGATCATCTGCGAGCGCCCAAACGGCGACTGGTCCTACACACTTGCCCGCCACTGGCTTTACGACGCCGCCGACTCGGTGCGTCTCGAAGCTCTGGAGTCGAGCGCAGATCATGAGCTGGCAGCGCTCGCTACCAAGATGCGAAGGGAGGAGCGCTATCACCTCCTTCACGCGGACACGTGGATGAAAAGGGTGGCGGCCGGCCCGGTCGAGGGACGCACGCTCCTGATTACATCTCTCGGATCGGCCTTCGCTGAGTCGGCCGGCTTGTTCGAGCCCATAGTGGAGGAAGAGGCCGCAATCGAGGCCGGGTGGCTACCTGCACCTTCGCATGAGCTGCGCGCTCGCTTCCTCGCGCGGACGGCCGAGTCCTTGGAGGACTGGGGGCTTCCCGCCGAAGTCCACGCCGGCCTCGACCGTTCGGCGGAGTTCGTGGCCTCCTCCTCCGGAGACCTGATAGCCGGACGGGATAGGCCCGGCAAGGATTCACCGGTTGCATCTCACGGCGCTCTGGGCGGCCGGAGAGGCCATCACTCAGAAGACTTCAAGTCGCTGTGGGATGACATGACTTCGACTTATCGCTCGAACCCCGGCGCAGCCTGGTGACGACGACCACCGGCTCTGTCACGGGCGCCGTCTGGGCGGCCCTCGCCGGCGTGGCAGACCCAGAGATTCCAACCGTCTCGGTGGTCGACATGGGCATGATTAAAAAGGTCGATGTCGCCGGTTCCACAGCCCGAATAACCATTCTGCCAACCTTCACAGGGTGTCCAGCGGTGCCTATCATCAAAGAAGATGTCGAGCGCGCGGTCTCGTCGCTCGAGGAGATCGAGGCCGCAATCGTCGATTTCTCCTTCGAGCCGCCGTGGACCAGCGACCGGATCACCGAAGAGGGCCGGAGCAAGCTGGCCGCCTTCGGCCTCGCTCCCCCCACGGGCAAAGGCCCCGTACTCATCACGGATATAGGGCTACCCAAGGTCGCCATCTGTCCGTTCTGTGCCAGCAAGAACACCTCCATCGACAACCCCTTCGGGCCGACGCCCTGCAGGTCCCTCTACTACTGCAACGCGTGCCGCAACCCCTTCGAGCAGTTCAAACCGGTCTAGATGTCACAGGGCGATAAGCCCTGCGGCAGTGGGCACGAAGTCGAGAGCGTCAAAGTAAAGGGGCCGAAGATGGTCTTCGAAGTCGACGTGCAGCCACTCACATCCGGCAGCACGGGCCTCTGCTACCGCAACGGCAACCAGCTTGGTCCCGACACCCCGGCGACGAACGCGGCCGGTGACCATGGTGTCAAGAAGGAAAGCATGAATCGCACCGTCCCACGCCACGTTGACAAAGCCCACGAGCTCGCCGTCATCCCGGGCACAGACCCATCCGAGACTATGTTTGCGGACTTGCGTGTTCCAGTCGTCTTCCAAGGGTTCATGGTCGAATCCCTCTGCGTGCAGCGCGTTGACGGCTACGTTGTTGAAGTCGCCGCGCCATTCATACGTAATAGACATGTCGCTACGGTACCGCCGTCTCGTCGCGGCTCCGCGTCAGAGACGTGGTTCAGCCGGGCGAGCTCGGGCCCGCATCGATGAGGGCGACGAACTCATCCACGACCCTTGGGTCGAACTGAGTTCCAGAGCCCTCGTGCAACTGGCGGCAGGCCTCGTCGACCGGCATGCGCTCTCTGTAGGGACGATCCGTCGTCATCGCATGAAAGGCGTCGCAAACAAAGATGATGCGCGCCTCGATGGGGATGTCGTGTCCGGCTCTGCCGTCCGGGTATCCCTTGCCGTCGAAGCGCTCGTGACAATGCCGGATTATCGGGCGCACGTCCGCAAGGCGTTCGATTGGAGCGAGAATCTTTTCGCCGAGCTCAGGGTGCGACCTCATCACGTCCCATTCCTCAGCCGACAGAGGCCCAGGCTTGAGAAGAATGTTGTGGGGAATGCCGATCTTTCCGATATCGTGGAAGAGAGCGCCCAGCTCGACACGCTTGAGCGTGCGTGCATCCAGCCCCAAGCCCTTTCCAACTTCCAGGGACATATCGGTTATCCAGCGCGCGTGGGAGGATGTGTACTCGTCTTTTGCCTCAAGGGCGTTGGCCAAGGCCTCCACGGTGGATAAGAAAGTGAGCTCCAGATTCCCGAAGCTCGTGGCGTTATTGAGCGCCAACTTTGCTTGATCTGCGATGCCGGACAGAAGACGTATCTTCTTCTGAGTTGGCTCAAAGTCCTTCATACCTCTGGCGCCTACGACGAGTAGTCCGCCGTGGCCCCCTTCGAGCTGCAAGGGTGCTACCACGGCCGAAGTCTCTCGGTCGAATAGTTCGCCCTCGCTGGTCAAACGACAGAGCGTGTGGGGTTCCAGGACGAACGGTTCCTTCATCGCCATCAAAGATCTGGCCACCTTGTCGGGGATCACCGCGTCCTTAAAACCCTTCAAGGCAGCCGGTTCGTAACCGCTCAGAGCTTTTACCCTCAAGTCGTGCCTTAAAGGATCCTGCAGACACACGAGAACCCGCGCCGCCCCCATGACACGCCTCGTCTGTTCGACAATGCGCTCCAGGACGACCTCCGTGCCTTCGGCGGTGGCCAGGTCCCGGCTGAAGTCCAAGAGCGCATTCGCTACCTCGGCGCTTTCTTCCTGCGCGCGATAGGAGATGGCCTTCTGCATAGCAAGCGAGGTCTCGTAACACACGCTCGTAAGAAGCATAATCTTCTCTTGGGTGAAGTAATAGCCGAACGGGCTGGGCTGACGCACTGCTATCCAGCCATTGAGACCGACGAGCGGTGCGACCGCCAACGTGCGGTTGACCGCTCCTGGGGACACCCCAAACTGGCG
>JACDBF010000034.1 GCA_013695055.1 Actinomycetota bacterium | reverse complement strand
CTCGACATCGGCCGGCACGGCGATATCGATGATCATGAGCGGCAAGTCGCGCGCTCGCGTTCCCACGGCTCGCTCGATCATCGGTCGGTCGATGACGCTCTCGGGCGAGGTCGTCGAAGAGATCACGATGTCGGCGGCGCCCACAGCGCGCTCCAATTGATCGAAGGACATCGGAGTTGCTCCATAAGCCTCTGCGAGAGACAGGGCACGCTCTTGTGTCCGGTTGACCACGGCGACATCGGTCGCGCCCGCGTGCGCCAATGAACGCATTGCGAGGTGTCCCATCTTGCCCGCGCCGACAATCAAGACTCGTTTGTCGCGCAGCGAGTCGCCGCCGAAAGCTCGTCTGGCGAGCTCGACGGCGGCCGATGAGACCGACACCGGATTGCGACCAATCGACGTATCGGTGCGTGCCTCTTTGCCAACCTTGAGAGCCTGCTGGAAAGCGCGTCCAAGCACGCGATGAATCATTCCGTCATCACCGGCGACCTGGTACGCGTGCTTCACCTGGCCGAGGATCTCGGATTCGCCGACGATCATCGAATCGATTCCCGCGGCAACGCGGAAGAGATGCCGGGCCGCCGCGTCATCGTGATAGGTGTAGAGGTGATCGTTGAACTCCTCGGGAGCTACGTGGCAAAACTCAGCTAGGAAGTTCCTGAGGTCCTGCGCGCCGCCGTGAAACTTGGTGACGAACGCATAGACCTCACTGCGATTGCAAGTCGACAGGACCGCGCCTTCAAGGACGTGCTCATAGGTAGCGAGCTGATGAAGAGCCTTGGGAAGATCATCCGCGCTTACGGACAACTCGCCCAGCAGCGAGATGGGGGCGGTCTTGTGGTTTAGCCCTACTGCGATGACCGGCACGTCTGAAAGGGTATTCCGCTAAAGGGGCCGGGGGATGTTGAGCCGGCGGTTTGCCTCGCGCGCCGTGGCGATCGCTTGTGTGCGCTGTTGGTAAAAGGACAAGATCTGAAGCTCGATGGAGAGATCGACCTTGCGCACATTCACGTCTGGTGGAACGTTCACCACCGACGGAGCGAAGTTGAGGATGGACTTGATGCCGACGTCCACGAAGCGCTCGGCCACCTCTTGAGCCGACATCGGCGGAGTGGCAATGATGCCGATGGAAATACCCTGCTCGTTAACTGCCTCCTTCAGATCGTCGAGGTGCTTGACGATGAGGCCCCCGACCTCTTCGCCGACGACATCATCGAGGATGTCGAACAGCGCCGTGATGCGAAAACCCCGCTCCGAGAACCCCTTGTAAGAGGCCAGGGCCCGGCCGAGGTTGCCGACTCCGGCTATGGCCGCGGGCCAGTCCTGGGTGAGGCCGAGCTCGCGAGTGATCTGATACAGGAGGTATTCAATGTCGTAGCCGACCCCGCGGGTCCCGTAGGAGCCGAGATAAGAGAGGTCTTTTCGGACCTTGGCGGCATTGACTCCGGCGAGGTTCGCCAGCTGCTCGGAGGAAACGGTCATAGCGCCCCGGTTCTCGGCGAGATCGAGGAGCGACCGCAAGTAGATCGGAAGGCGCGCGACGGTGGCTTCCGGAATGGTTCGGGTTCGCATCAAAGCCATAGTAGCGCGCTTGTGAGCCTAATCACAAAGGCGGATAGGGCCTCCGACCAGGACTTTCAACTCTCTCAGGCGGGTACAAACCGGGCCGTGTGAAATTGTGCACCGGCCCGGGTGACCGGGATTCACTACCTTGACTCACCTAAAGGTCGCCTCCAGCGAATTACACCTTGACAATTCGTGTCCTTACATGGACTTTTCGCGCTCTCTCAGGGCACGATGCTTGCCCACCCCTTTCTTCCCCGAGGAGGTTCTGAGATGGCGCGACGGGCGGCGCGTGATCAAGCCACGCTCTTTGGCGATCAGAATCAGGGCGCCCCGGTGACCGAGACCGGAGTCCTCTACCGGGACGACAACCTAACGGTGCTCAATCAGCTACCCAGCGAGAGCGTCGATTTGATCTACCTCGACCCGCCGTTCTTCACGAATCGTTACTACGAGGTCATCTGGGGAGAAGAGGCTGAAGTGCGGTCTTTCGAGGATCGGTGGGCTGGCGGCATACAGAACTACATCGAGTGGATGAAGGGGCGCACCGCCGAATTGCACCGTGTCCTGAGGCCGACCGGCTCCCTCTACCTGCACTGCGATCCTCACGCCAGCCACTACTTAAAGCTCATGCTTGACGGCTTGTTCGGGCAGGAGAACTTTCGGAACGAGATCGTGTGGAAGAGAACCAGTGCTCATTCGGACGCCCAGCGGTATGGAAGCGTGCATGACACCATCCTCTTCTACGTAAAGAGCGGGGAGCACAAGTGGAACCGGATCTATCAGCGCTTTGATCCCGCCTACGTCGAGGCGTACTACCGGTTCAAGGATCGCACTGGCCGTCTTTTCATGTCGGACAACCTATCGGGGGCGGGGCCTGGACCGCCGCGAACCTTTGGGGACCGTGGAGAAATCCCCCCACCGCGCGGGCGTCACTGGATGTTTGACCAGGAAGGAATCGACAAGGCCCTCGCTGAGGACCGAATCTACTGGACGCGAAACGGAGTTCCGCGTTTGAAGCAGTATCTCGACGAAGCTCCTGGGCTTCCCGCCACCGATGTTTGGACCGACATTCAGGCGCTTCGTTCGTGGCACACTGCCGAAAAGCTGGGGTATCCAACTCAGAAGCCGGAGGCACTACTAGAGCGGATCATCAAATCAAGCAGCGAACAGGGCGACGTTGTTCTCGATCCGTTCTGCGGGTGTGGCACGACGGTCGCAGTAGCAGACCGTTTGGATCGACAGTGGATCGGTATCGACATCTCCGCAACGGCTATCCAGGTCATGGAGCGTCGTCTTCGGAAGCAAGACTGCAAGCCGACGATCATCAACGCTGTTCAGACGATGGCGGACCTGAAGGAGTTGAAGCCCTTCGAGTTCCAGAACTGGATCATCAACGCAATCTTCGGGACGCACTCGCCCAAGAAGGTTGGCGACATGGGGATCGACGGGTACTGGTTCTTCACAAGAGACCCGGTGCAGGTCAAGCAATCAGAGCACGTCGGGCGCAACGTCGTTGACAATTTCGAGACCGCCATTCGAAGGGCCAAGCACACGACCGGCTACATAATCGCCTTCAGCTTTACGAAGGGCGCTGTCGAAGAGGTGGCGCGCGTCAAGAAGGAGGGTCTTGATATTCGGCTGGTCAAGGTGGCCGAAGTCCTGCTTTTGGTTAAACGACCTCACGGCAAGCTAGGCCCGCAGCCCGGCGATGTTGAGGAAATGCCGATACCCCTCCCCCGCCAACGGAAGGACATGCCTTCGGCAGAGGAACTAATCGAAAGCGACAAGGAAGCCGTAGGCGAGGGAACTGGCGCAGGACCGAGGATTGCTGCCAGCACGAAGGAGAGAGGTCCCAGGGCCGTCTCTCCTAGGAAACCAAGGCGCAAACCAGGAAAATAGGCAAGCACCTTAGGATGGGTTCCATGCCTGATGATGAGACCCCAGAACAACCAATAGAGCCTCACGTCATCATCCAGCCCGAGCAGATGGCGGGCGTGTGGGCGAACTTCGCTCAGGTGAGCCAAAGCCCGTACGAGTTCACCCTCGATTTCGTGAGGCTTGCGTTTAACGCTCAACCACCCAACGGGATAGTCGTGGCGCGCGTGTCAGTGTCGCCTCTTTTCATCACGCAACTAATCGAAGCCCTAACCCAACAGTGGGAGCAATACGTTGCCCGCGCGATGCCAGAGGAGGTGCATGGTGGAAAGGAATCCGGAGATCAAGGAACTGGAACCGACCCTTCTTCCCCCAGCTAGTAAGACGGGGGCATCGACAACGCTCGACAGTCCGATCAAGGACGCCGATAAGCGTGCCGTTGCAGCTGCCGTCGCGCGGGACGTTGAGAAGAAACCCTTTGAACGTTTCGAGGATGCCCTACGGCAGGTTCTATCGGTGCCGAAGTCTGTGTTGGATGAGCGAGTGAAGAGAGAAAACGAAGGCCGTAAGCGTAAGAACTAGAACGGCCCCATCCGGTACGCCCGAGGCTTCCACGGCAGTGTCGGTTGATAAGGCGGCTCCGGCTCTGGCTTCGCCCGATCCCTTACCTCGTCCCAGGTGAGACGACGACCCGAGACGCGACCTAGGACTTCCTCGAAACGATCTCCGTCGTTGCCCTTGCGGGCATTGAAGCGGAAGGCTTGCTCATCGAGGTAACGAAACAAGTGGTAAGGCTCGACCTTGACGTACGTCCCGCTCAAGGACCGCTTCAGGAGGCTCCAGAAATTCTCTAGACCATTCGTGTGGATCAGCCCTTCGACGTAATTCTCAGCGTGGTTGATGACCTTGTGGGCGTAGTGCTGATCCAGTCCCCGGTAGGACTTCAACTCATCCGTGTAGACCGTCGCTCCAGGCTTGACGTGCTTGCGGACCTGCTTCTGGAGAGGGGTCTTTCGGATGCTGTCGATGACCGTCAGGTGGACGTGGCCGCCACGCTCTAGGAATCCAACGACCGCAGTCTTGCCGGTTCGGGGTCCCTTCCGGGCTCCGTTCTCGACCGCCTTGCGGTAGCGGGCGCGACCGCCGATGTACGTCTCATCGACCTCGACCGCACCATCGAACTTCTCCGAGTACTTCTCGAAGGTGCCTCGCTGCATGGCGAGACGGAGGCGCTGGAGCATGAACCATCCCGCCTTCTGAGAGACGCCCAGGTCGCGGGCTATCTCGTAGGAGCTGATGCCGTTCTTGCAGTTCACGACCAGCCACAGAGCCGCGAGCCACTTGTCCAGGCTGATGGGTGAGTCCTCGAAGATCGTGCCCTTCTTGACGCTGGTCTGCTTCTTACACGCCTTGCACTTCCAGAGGCGACGGGTTTTGAGGTAGGAGTGGGCCTGCTTGCCGCAAGCGGGGCAGACAAACCCCTCGGGCCAGCGAATCGAGGCGACGTATTCGGTCGCCACGTCCAAATCCGAGAAGTGCCGGATAGCCTCTATGAGGGTCTGAGGGGTGTAGTTCTCGCTTTCCATACCCCCACTCTAGGGAGAGGGTGAGACAGAAATGGGTGAGTCAAGGTAGTGAATGCCGGGTGACCGGTGGGCGGTGGTTCTAGGTGCATAAACGTTCGTATTTCGAACGCTGACCCGCTCAGATCGGGGATGGGGGTCAAAAGGCGCTCCAGAAGTCCAGGTTTGCGGCCGTGAAGCTCTGCTGCATCCAGCGCGAGATCTCGAAGAGACGGTCGGTTGCAAACAGGGCTCCGACGACGACCAGCAGGGCCCCGCTCGCCAGATTGATCGATCGGGTATGGACCCGCAGCCACTTGACGGTCGCGGCGAGCTTCGATACGCCGAGGCCCGCAAGGATGAACGGCACGCCGAGCCCGAGAGAGTAGACACCCAGTAACAACGCCCCTTCGGCCGGGCCCCCGGTACTCGCGTTGCCCGCGGCCATGGTGAGGACGGCCCCCATCGTGGCGCCGATGCACGGGCTCCAGCCGAACGCAAACGCGCCGCCCAGAAGCACGCTTCCCCACATGCCAGCTTTCGGAGAGGGATGGAAGCGCGCCTCCCGGTAGAGCCACGGGATACGCAAGATCCCCATGAAGACTAGGCCCAAGAGGATGATGAAGACGCCGCTCACCCTCATCAGGAGGGCCCGGTTGCCGGCAAGAATGGAGCCCAGGAGAGTGGCGCTCGCACCCAACGCCACGAATACGGCGGTGAAGCCGAGCACGAAGGCCGCTGCCACCGCGCCCGTCCGGACGGCGCCGGCTCGTCCGTCGTCGCCCCTCCCAAAGCCGGACATATACGACAGGTAGCCGGGCACCAACGGGAGGACGCAGGGCGACAAGAACGAGACCAGGCCTGCTGCGAACGCGATGGGAAGGCTCGGGTCAGGCATCGCGCCGGGCCAGGAGATCGATCCGGCTGAGCAGATCGTCGGCCCTGGTGAAGGGCCCGCTCACATGGTCGACGATCACGCCGTCTTGGTCGATGAAGAAAGTCTCCGGCTGCCCCGTGAGCCCGTAGTCGTTGTAGATGTCGAGCGACTCGTCCCGCACGCTCGGATAACGCATCCCGCTGGCGCGCGAGAATGCGAGCGCGTCCGTCAGAGAGTCCCTTATGTCGACGCCGAGAAACTCGACATCGTCACCGTAGATCCTCTCGGCCCGGTTCAAGAGGGGAGCCTCGTCTTTGCACGGCTCACACCACGACGCCCAGAAGTTGACGACCAGCGGCGCCCCCTCATAGTCGGCGAGGGCGATCGTCGAGTCCTCGCCGAGAACGGGGGCCTCGAAGGAGGGGGCCTCGTCGCCCGGCTCCAAGCTTTCTCCCGTCGAGAGCAGCCCGAATGCGAGCAGCCCGAGAAACGCACAGGCGGGCACCATCAGCCACGCCAGCCGCACTGCACGCGACCTGCCGGGTCGGGGATCGAGAAAAGCAAAGACCATGTTCCTCCATTGTCTCGCGGGGTGCGCTCTACCGTCCCGCGGAGTCTCCCGGCGCCGCGAAACGCGTAAGATGCGCTGGATGGCGCGCCTTCACGATCTCTGACGCAGGGCCTTCCCGAGAATCGCCCTTCGCGCCGCCGAGGGCACACGCTCCCTGGTTGCGTCGCTCTTGGTCGTCCGCCTGGCCGATGAGTGGTTCTCGTTTCTTCCCTTCGGGGTCATCGAGCCCCTTCATCGCGAGCTCGGCCTCAGCTATTCGGAAACCGGGCTGCTGCTCGTGTTGCTGTCTTCCGGGGGAGTGCTCGGCAACTTCTTCGGGATAGCCGCCGACTACGTGAGCCGCCGGGTCTTGGCGGCGGGCGGCGCATTCGGCTACGCCGCGTCCCTGCTGGTCTTTGCCCAGGGCCGCTCGCTGGGCGCCCTCGCCGTCGCGGTCATAGCGATGGGACTCTCGAGCGACGCTCTCGTGGGCGGCACCGAGGTCGCACTCGTGGATCTGGCCGGCGACGAGCTCGACGTGGTCCTCGCTCGTCAGAACGCTTTCGGAGAGCTCGGCGGTCTGCTCGGCCCACTGACCCTCGTTGCCGCGGCCGCCCTGGGCCTCGGCTGGCGGTTCGCGTTCACCTTGGGGGGACTCCTCATGGCCGCCTACGGGCTCTGGCTCGCCACCCAACGGCTGCCGGGGCCCCCCAGACGGACGGAGGGCCGTAGTCCCCTGGCCGGAGTGATGGGGGCAGCGCGCGATGCGCGCGTGTGGCTGCTCGCCGCCATGTCGGCCCTGCTGTCGGGTCTCGATGAACCGTTCTTGGGCTTCGCTATCGTCTTTCTGCGGCGAGTGCGAGCCCAATCCCCCACCATCGCCACCGCGATGGTCACCATCGCCGTGATCGGAGGCGTTGCGGGATACGCGCTCAACTCCGCCGAAGCACTCAGGGGACGCTCTCCGGCCTCGCGGCTGTTGTGGGGAGCGCTCGTCATGAGCGCGTCGGTCGCAGGACTGACCATCGCTCCCATCATCTCTCTGCAGGCGGTGGCGGTGCTCTGCTTTGGGGCGTCCGTCGCCATCTTCTGGACCACGCTGCAGACGACCATTCTGCGCATCCGGCCCGGGTTCGCCGGGACCACCGACGCAGTCGTGTCAACCGGAGCCCTCGCGGGCCTGGTCATTCCGGTGGCCGCCGGCCGTCTGGCCGATACGGCGGGGTTGAGCGCGTCTCTGTGGCTCTTCGCGGCCCTCGGCGGCGCGCTCTGTTGCTTGTGCTTTCTCTTCGCTCGCTCAGAGCGCAACTCTATGAAATCGGTCTAGACGCGGCCCGCGTCTGTGGGTAGAGTGCCCATCGAGGAGGGGCGGGCTGTAACGAGCTCGCCCCTTATTCGCGCCCTCATGTCCGGCGATCCGCCCAACGGGCGGGAGAAACGGAGGTGCGCGGATGCACGCAGTAGCCTTTCCAGTGCTCGACGCCATGTCTGAGGGCGACCGTCGCCGGTTGCTCGATCGGTCGGTGGCTCGAACGCTCGACCCGGGAACGCGGCTTTACATGGCCGGCGAACCGGGGGGGCGGGCGCACCTCCTGGGGGCCGGGGTAATGAAGCTCATCGGCCGCAGCGGGGAGGGCAGCGAGACGATCATCGGCCTGGGCCTCCCAGGCGAGCTCATCGGCGAGGTAGCTTCCCTAGACGGGCTCCAGCAGCCTCTGGACGCGGTCGCCGCGAGCCGCTGCGAAGTGCTCGGGCTCGATGCCGGGCTTCTGGTCGAATGTTTGCGGGACAATTCGGAGGCCGCATTTGCGCTCACTCAACTGATGGCCCGGCGAGCGCGGTGGATGTGCGAAACGGCTCTCGAGCGCACCGCCAGCGAGGTCCCCGCTCGTCTCGCCGGCCGCCTCCTCGATCTCGCCGACATGCTGGGGACCGTCCAAGCCGGAGCCGTCGAGATGGAGCTCCCTCTGGCTCAGGGTGATCTCGGCAAGCTCGCCGGAATGTGCAGGGAGAGCGCCTGCAAGACGCTCAGGCGTTTCAAGGATGCGGGAGTGGTCGACTACAGGGGCCGGAGGCTTCGCATTCTCCAGCCGGCCGCCCTCGAGCGGATCAGATGCTCGGGCCGGATCCACAGCGAGCCCGCCGACCGTTCTACGTCAAAGCGGGGAGCTCGATCGGGCGAAGCTCAAGCTTTCGGCACGCCTCTCCGAAGCTAGTGGTGGAGCCGGAGAGGATGGGACGTCTTGCACGCACGAGTCCTTAGCGGGTCGTGCACGAGCCTCCCAGCCCGCCCCGAGCCGGCCCACCTCGCAGGGCTCCGCGGCGCCTCCGGTCACTCCGGAGGCGCTTTCGCGTCCTACTTCGGCGGGCGCTCGGGCGCCCACTGGCCGCGGACCCTCGCAAAGAGTGCGAGCATGACGACCCTATGACCTCGAGCGCCGCCACCGGCCCCCTCCTGCAATGCTCGACCGGCCCGTTCTGGACATTCGAGCTGGAGCGGGCCTTGGACACGATCGCCGAAGCAGGCTTTTCGGCGGTGGAGCTGATGATCACCCGCGACCCCGCCACCCAGGATCCGGTCGCGGCCCTCGAGCTGGCGACCGCTCGAGGCCTCCAGATCTCGTCGGTTCACGGCCCCTTCCTCGTGATAACTCGCACCGTTTGGGGCCTCGAGGCGACCCACAAGGTAACCAGGGGAATCGAGGTGTGCGAGGCGCTGGGGGCCGGCACCTATGTCGTCCATCCTCCTTATCTGTGGGAGCGGAGGTACGCCCAGTGGCTGGCCGAGCACGCCGCCGGCCCGGCTTCGAATGTGAAGGTGGCGGTCGAGACCATGTATCCGAAATGGGTCGGGCGCAGAAGAGCTCGGGGATACCGGTGGCTGGAGCCCGCACAGCTGGTCGAACGGTCTCCGTGGGTCGTGATGGACACGAGCCACCTCGCCGTGTCGAGGATCGACCTCGAGCCCGCGTACCACACGCTCGCCCCCAAGCTTGCGCACATCCATCTCTCCGACAACGCTCTCGACGGCCGCGATGGCCACCTATCGGTGGGCGATGGGGGTCTCCCGATCGATGATCTCGTAGACGAGCTCGTCCGCACCAAATACGCCGGGACCATCGCGCTGGAGCTCTCCGTCGCGCGCTACCTCGAGCGCCCCAAAGAGCTCGCGAGCATGCTTAAACGCAACCGGGAACGTGTCGAAGAAAGGCTCGCGCGGGACCCTACGCGAGCCGGCAACACGCAGTCTCGAACGATCTTAGGAGGATGAGCTGAACGTCAAGGTCCTGATCGTCGACGACACCGAGCACGTCCGTCAGATGCTGGTGGACATGCTCGAGCTGGACGGCTTCGACGTCGTGGGGCAATCGGCTTCGGGCCACGACGCGCTGATCCTCGCTCCCAAGGCCGAGCCCGACGTGATCGTCATGGATTACCGCATGCCGGGGATGGACGGTTTGATGACGGCTCGGGCCATCCGAAGCCTGAGGCCGAGCCAGGCGATCATCCTCTACACCGCCTATCTCGACGATCGCATCGAAAAGATGGCCAAAGAGGCCGGCGTAGCCGTGTGCATCGGCAAGGTCGAGGGCCTGAACCAGCTCGAACGCCACATCAGCGAGCTGGTGCGCGACTTCCGCACCATCTAAGACTTCGTTATTGTTGGGCCGGCCTCTCCGCAGGGAAAAGCCTTCACAACGCCGGGCTTATCCTAGGGTCCATGAGGAGAAACACCATGGTGGCCATAATGTTGCTGCTGGCTGCCATCACGATCGCAGGGGTACTGGGCGTTCTTCGCCTCTATCAGATCACCGCCGGCTGAGGACCGACGGCCCGGTTCAAGTGTTGATGGGGCCCACGATTACCGTCGAACCCGAGCTTGCCCGAAGATGGGCGCCGGCATCCCCTTTGTTCACTGCAAGCGACAGTTGGTTGTAAGAGTCCTCGACCAGGACGAACTCTCCGGGGGGCACATCTGCAAAGGTCGTACCGTGGTGGACGTTCAACCGGTGACCTTCGAGCCTGACCTCAAGCTTCTTACCATCGGCGAGACCGACCCGCTCCAAGTGCTCCTGCTCACAACTTAGCTGCAGGTTACCGAAGCGATCGACCTGCAACACCTCGGCGTGGAGATGATCGTCGTGTATCCAAGCTTCCGGTATCTCCAGGCGGACCAGGCCGGCGGCATCGAGCTCGGGTCCGAGCTCGGAGGGATCGACGCCCTCGGCGACATGCGCCGCAGCGGGCGCGAATACGTCGCGCCCTTGGAAAGTCTGCGACACCGGAGTGAGCATGAAACGCTCGTTCGCTATCTCGAACGCGGTCTGAATCCCTCCACACATCTCGGCGGCCGGCAAGAGCAAACCATTGTCGGGCCCGACGAAAACCGCCCCCGACCCGGCCACTACCGCAACCGCTTTGCGCTGAGAGCCCACGCTTGGATCAACGACCGCAAGATGCACGGCGTCGGGCATGTACTTCACAGATTGCTGAAGCACGACGGCTCCGTGACGAATATCTTGTCTCAGTATGTAGTGATGAATGTCGACAACCCGAAGGTTAGGAGCGATATCCAGCATCACTCCCTTGCACACGCCTACGAACTCGTCTTGTAGTCCGTAGTCGGACAAGAAAGTAACTATCTCTCGCTTCATGATTGCCTAATCCCTATCTCTGAGACGAGAGCGCGGCTACTTGCCCTGCCGCCGTTGCCAGCGAGTGCGCTTCAGCATCTTCCGGTGCTTCTTCTTCCGCATTTTCTTGCGGCGTTTCTTGACGAGTGAAGGCATCTACCATCTCCTCTTGCTATGCGCGGCTCAAGGCTGCAAGTCCGCCAACTCTTATTCAGTTCGGAACAGGTTTCGGACGTCGACCGGCCCCAGGGATCTTCCATCGATGCCGAACTTCACCGAACCGAGCCGCAGACCACGCACTCTTTCAGTCACCGGCGACACCATGCGAAGGATGTCCTCGGGAGCATCGTACTCAAGCAACCCGATCCCTGTGCACCCTCCTTCTCCATCCTCCATGCCCACGACCATCCCGTCGAGGAGCGCGAGGTCGAACTCGGGAGGCAAGGTCGGCATGAAAACCGTGGGCTTGACGCGCCAGCGCGAGGTTCCCTGGGCGAAATAGGCGGCCAGCTGTTGTTCGCGAAAAGTCATCCGCTCCTCGATGGACCGACTTGCGACGTCTTGTGAGATCTGTACCTCGATCACCTCGGCGGACGTGAAACGCTGGGCGATGCCGACGATGGGCTCGAGCTCGCCCCCTCGCTCGAACGCCACCACGACGTCGGGCCGGATGAGATCCATCTTGTTGTATTTGAGTATCTGACCGTAAAGCCCCGACACGAAGCCGGTCGTGTCCACCACGATGAGCCGGCAGCCGGCCCGGCGGGCCCGCTCGACCAGCTTGGAGGTTCCGGCCACGAGCGATAGGAGGTGGCCTCGAGGGGAGATCGAGCCGACGAAGCTGAGCGCGTCGCCGCGCAGGAGAGTGGAGCCTTCGTAGTCGCTCAGGCCATCTGCGAATCGGAGACCCGCCGTGGTCGGGGGCCCCACCGTCGACTGGCCGATATCGGCGTCGACGAATGCGGCGGACACCTCGGAGCTTTGCGCTCGACGGACGAGCTCGATACCGAAGGTCGTCTTGCCGGTGTCGATCTCTCCCAGAAGCAGAACGACTCCGGGGTTATCCAAGAGCCGGCCGCAGATTGCCTCGAGGTCGGAGCTCAATGGCGGTGGCATCAGCTCGGCCTCACTTCCTAGAGTTGGCTGCTCCTATACATAAGAAAACCGCCTCGCGGGGCGGGTGGGCGATCCGGCGGGCGGGTGGGCGATCCGGCGAGTGATCGAGCCGAACAGCGGTCAGCCGGCGTCCATGTAGCGCTGTTGGAGGTATCTCCGAACATCGTCCTCGCGGATGCGATAGCCGCGGCCCACCCTCACGGCCGCCAGTTGGCTGGACTTCACGAGACGGTAGACGGTCAT
>JACDBF010000022.1 GCA_013695055.1 Actinomycetota bacterium | reverse complement strand
CCGGCCGCTGGCTCGACATCGCGCCCGATTTGCTCTTGGTGCCCGCTCCTTTCTATTCGCTCACGCACGCCAAAGGCATGGTCGAAGAGGCGGACTGGCTATCCGGCGACCACCGCATCGAAGGAGTTGTGATCGCTACCGGGCCCGAAGTTACCCCCGGGCCCCTTTCCGAGACCGCCGACCTCATCGACCTCGGCCCCACCAGCATGGCCGCGCTGGGGGTGCCGAGCGCGGTACCGCGCGACGGGAAGGTGCTTCGAGCGCTGGCCGGCGAGGCCGTCGCCCTTCGGGTAGAGCCCGAATCCGCGGCTGCGGCGGCGGCGACCGCGTCCGGCGATGCCGGTTTGTCCTCAACCGAGGAAGACGAGATCGAAGACCACCTGCGCGGTCTCGGATACGTCGAGTAGCGGCATGCGCGCTCGCCGCTCCTGCCTGTCGGTCCCAGGCTCTAGCCCCAACATGCTCACTAAGGCGGCATCCCTCCCCGCCGACGAGGTAATGCTCGACTTGGAAGATTCCGTTGCGCCCTCAGCCAAGGTCGCGGCTCGCGACGCGGTCGTGCATGCGCTCAGAGACAACAGCTGGCACCACAAGACGGTGTCGGTTCGGATCAACTCCATCGCTTCCCAGTGGGCGGGATTCGACCTGCTGCATGTCGTGGGCGAGGCGTGCGAACACCTCGACTGCGTAGTTTTGCCCAAAGTGGAGCACGCTCATGAGGTCATGTTCGTTGACCATTGGCTGCGCATGATCGAGAGCGATCGGAAGCTGGCCCGTCCCATCGGCATAGAAGCCCAGATCGAAACCGCGTTGGGGCTCGTGAACATCAACGAGATAGCGAATTCGTCGCCGCGCCTCGAGGCTTTGGTTTTCGGCCCCGCCGACATGAGCGCATCCCTGGGCATCCCAACGGTGAGCGTTGGTGCCCCGCTGGAAAGCTATCCCGGCGACCACTGGCATTGGGCCTTGGAGACGATTTTGGTTGCCGCGCGAGCCGCGGGGCTGCAGGCCGTCGACGGTCCCTATCTCGCTATAGATGATCTGGATGGCTTCAAGGAAATGGCCACGCGGTCGAACGCGCTCGGCTACGACGGCAAATGGGTTCTTCATCCCACGCAGATAGAAGTCGTCAACGAAGTTTTCACTCCTCCTCAAGATATCTACGAGCGCGCTGAAGCTGTGCTCGACGCCTATCGCATTTCAATCGAAAACGACGAGCGCGGCGCCGTCTTGTTCGGCAACGAGATGATCGACGAGGCCTCGCGCAAGATGGCGGAGCGTCTCGCCGAACGAGGGCGCGCCGCTGGTTTGAAAAGCAGTCAGGACGAGCCTGAGCGCGAGCACGGCTGAGATAGCGACGGGCTGTCTAGACTCCTGAAATGCGTCTGGGACTTGCGCTTCCTCATTACGACACGAGCTTCGCGGGGCGCCCCGCCTCGTGGTCGGGAGTTCAGCGCGCTGCCCTCCTGGCGGAAGCGAGCGGATACGACTCGGTGTGGGTCTCCGACCATCTCTTCTTGGACTGGAGCAAGTACGGGGGCGCGCCCGACGTCCGGGGAACCCTCGAATGTTGGACGACGATGGCGGGCCTTGCCGCATCTACCGAACGGGTGCGGATCGGTTCGCTCACGCTCTGCAACGATCTTCGAAGCCCCGCCTTGCTCGCCAAGATGGCGGCCTCGCTCGACCTCCTTTCGAAAGGGCGTCTCGAGCTCGGCATGGGGGCCGGATGGTATGAGCCGGAGTACCGGGCCGCCGGCATCGACTTCTCCAGCCCGGGAACTCGTATCCGCCGCCTCGGCGAGGCCGCGGAGATCGTGGGCCGGCTGCTAGAGGGCGAGGAGGTCAACTTCAAGGGCGATCATTACGAGCTTTCGGGGGCCGTGTGCCGGCCGGGCCCGGCTCAGTCACCCAGGCCTCGGATCTGGTTGGGTGGCAAAGGCGACCGGCTGCTCGACACCGCAGCGCGCACGGCCGACGGATGGAATTTCTCCTGGCTCGGAGACCTCGACGCCTACGCAGAGCGCGCCCGAGAGGCGGACAGGGCATGCGAGCGGCACGGACGCGCTCCCCTGGACCTCCGCAGATCGGCCGGGGTCTACGTGCTCGCCGGGACCGACGAAACCGACGCCCGGCGGCGCTTCGAGCGCCTTGCCGAGCGCACCCCTCGGGGGGTGCTCCGCGGGCTTACGGGTGGGAGGAGAGTATCCTGGGACGAGTTTCGAGCTGATCGGGTTGCGGGTTCGGCGGATGAGGTAGTTGAGCGACTCCGCCCGCTTGCCGACAAAGGGGTAAGCGAGGTCATAGTGAGCCTCGGTGCCCTGCCATTTCAGACGGGCGACGAAGAAGACATCGAGCTGGTCGGGGAGCTCATCGCTCCGGCGCTCGGGGAATTCGGAGGTAGAAAGGAATGAGTTTGCCAGGTGGACCGGAGTTGTTGATCGTTCTTGTCGTAGTGATGCTGCTGTTCGGCGCGTCGCGCCTCCCCAAGCTGGCTCGCTCCATGGGTCAAGCGGGCAAAGAGTTCAAGGAAGGCATGAAAGAAGGCCATCAGGCCGAGCCGGTGGAGGGGCCCTGCCCCTTCTGTGCGGCGGCCGTTCCGGCCGAGTCCAAGTTTTGCCCGGGCTGCGGCAAGTCGGCCGACGACATCGTGGCTGAAAAGGCCAGGCAGGCGCCCCGCTCGGCCTAACGGCCGCGGTTTCTGCTCACCGCACAGGCACCCCAAGGGCGGCGCGTCCTTCTTATTACAACTATTGTAAGGTGCTTAGATGGGTAACTTCCGGGATCTCTTACAGACGGCGCGCGCCGAGGTGGGCGAGACCACTCCCGAGGAGGTGGCTCGCAGACTCGAGGGCGGCGAGGCGCTCGATCTCCTCGATGTCCGTGAGCCGGACGAGGTCGCAAACGGCGTCGTCCCCCACGCCTCGATTTTGGGGCGGGCCCACTTCGAGAGCCGGGTCGAGGACGTCCTGCCCGACAAGGATCGGGACATCGTCGTCTATTGCGCCAGCGGGGTGCGCAGCGCCTTCGCTGCGAAGACGCTTAGAGATTTGGGCTATAGCAACGTGTCCTCGATGGCCGGCGGATTCAACCGCTGGAGGGACCTCGGGCTGGACTACCGCATTCCCAAGGTTCTCGACGCCGCGCAACGGGACCGCTACTCGCGCCATCTCATACTCCCCGAAGTGGGAGAAGAGGGCCAGATAAAGATGCTTGAGTCCAAGGTGCTGTGCATTGGAGCCGGGGGCCTTGGCTCTCCGGCCCTCTTGTATCTCGCCGCCGCCGGTGTCGGCACGATCGGAATCGTCGACTCAGACACGGTCGAGGCGAGCAACCTCCAGAGGCAGATCATCCACAATACGGAGACCGTCGGTACGCCCAAGGCGGAGTCTGCGGCAAAGACGATCAACAAGCTCAATCCGGACGTGGCCGTCAACATCCACGACTTCCGCCTCGACGAGACCAACGCGCAGGACCTCATCGCGAGCTACGATCTGGTCGTCGACGGTTGCGACAACTTCGAGACCCGATATCTAGTGAACGATGCTGCGGTTGCACTTCGCAAGCCGGTCATTCACGGCTCGATCTTTCGTTTCGAGGGCATGGTTTCGACGTTCATCCCCTTCGAGGGCCCGTGCTACCGCTGCCTCTATCCGGAAGCTCCTCCCGCCGAGCTTGCCCCCACCTGAGGCGAGGCTGGTGTCCTGGGCGTGCTCCCGGGAATCGTGGGAAGCCTCCAAGCGAACGAAGCGCTGAAGATGATCGCGGGCTACGGCCGGCCGCTCCTCGGACGGCTGCTGACCTTCGACGCGCAGAGCACCCGCTTTGCCGAGGTGAATGTGCGCCGGGACCCCCAATGCCCCACTTGCGGTGAGTCGTCAGAGCTTCGCTCTCGAGACGACGCCGAGGGGCGCCGTTCCTCCGCCGCCTAGAACCTCCGCCGCCTAGAACCTCCGGCGCCTATACGGTTCCTAGGCAATGAAGATCGTCGTCTTAGCGGATACACACATACGGGGACCGTCGCGTTCTTTGCCTTCCGGAGCGTGGCCCTACATCGAGGTCGCCGACCACATCCTGCACGGGGGCGATGTTTGTGATCCGCAGCTCCTCGACCAGCTCGAGGCGTTCGCCCCAGTCACGGCCGTGATGGGTAACTGCGACGCTCTTGACGTCAAGCACTGGGGGGCTCTTCCCGAAGCGGTCCTCGATATGGAGGGTGTGATGATCGCGATGGTGCATGACTCTGGTCTCAAGAAAGGGCGCGCCGAACGCCTCACCGAGCGCTTTCCCAACGCGACGGTGATCGTCTTCGCTCACTCCCACATGCCCGTCAATGAGATGGCCGGCCCGACCTTGCTGTTCAATCCCGGAAGCCCGACATGGAAGCGTAGGGCCCCTTACCCTTCGCTCGGCATCTTGTATGTCGAAGATGGCCGCGTCGAGGCGGACATCATCCCCGTCTGATACGCACTAGTGTCATCGGATGGCCGCGGTTGGCTCACCGGAGCAGCTGGGCACGCTTCTGGGCGTCTGGGCGCATCCCGACGACGAGACCTATCTTTCAGCGGGTCTCATGGCCGCCGCCGCCCGCTCCGGGTGCAGGGTGGTGTGCGTAACCGCGACGCGCGGGGAGGCCGGCTCTCAGGATGAGGCGCGCTGGCCGCTCGAGAGCCTTGCCCTAGTCCGGGAAGAAGAGCTTGAAGCGGCCTTCGAGATTCTCGGCGTGAAAGAGCACGAATGGCTCGGCTACCCCGACGGAGGCTGCCACCTGGTGCCCGAACATGAGGGCGCCGAGCGATTGGAGAAGATCATTGCGAACGTCCGGCCGGATTCCGTGCTGACTTTCGGACCCGATGGAATGACCGGGCACCCCGACCACAAAGCGGTCCATGCCTGGACGACAAGGGCTTTCGAGAGCAGTGCCTCGCCCGCCGCCCATCTCTACTATGCGACCGTTACTCCCGAATGGGCCGAAGAGATGTTTCCCGTGGCGAAGCCCTACAACGTCTTCTTCGAAGGGTATCCGTCGATCACCCCGCGCGACGAGCTCGCGATCGACTTCACCGTGCCTCCGGATCTCCTCGAGCTCAAGTGGAGGGCGATCGTCGAGCAGCCGAGCCAGAGTGAAGCCCTGATCAAAGCTATAGGCAAGGAGACCCTCCAACGCTTCAACGACGTCGAGACCTTTGCGCACGCGTTTTCGGATTGACCCGGGTGGTCATTCGCCGAGAACTCGCTCCATCCACGTGAACGGGTCTTTGATCTCCTCAATGAGAGGCAGGTTGTCGGGTGCCGCCCACAGACTATTGAGAGCGGGCACGCCCTTTAGCTGGGCTATCGCCGCACAATAGGTCGAGCCCGAGGTCTCGAGCTCTCGATCCAGCGCGATCCCCAAAAAGCTCGACAGCATTTTCTCTGACTGCGAGGGTGACATTGCGGCGCGAGTCATGCCCTCGTCGATGCGTGTCGTGTCGCCCGCGATCTCCGGCATGATCGCTCTTGCTGCGTGGCCCGCGTAACCTTCGAAGGCGGCAAGGAGGGCTCGCAGCCGATCAAGCGCTTTGCGATGGCGCTCGGTGGGAGCAATGGGAAGAGCGCCTCCATCACCGAAACTCTCCTGGAGAGCCTCGGGGCCCTTTGTCTGGAGCTCCATCAGCCTGCGCTCGAGGTCCGCTGTATCGATCTCCATGGCGTCGACGACTTCCGAGAGCAGACTGCGAAGGTAACGATCGAACCACGGAACGGTCGTCACGACGAGGTGACGTGCGGTGTCGCGCACGGCCACCCATCGCCGGAAGGTCTCGATCTCGAACCCGTAGTCGCTCGCGAGCTTGTCCACGTTGGGAGTGACGTAAAAGAGCTGGGTGTCATCGTCTCGGGGGATTGGCCAATCGTAACGCCCGAGCGACTCGGTGGCGAGATGACCAACCAGGGTCCCCATCTGGATGCCAAGCAGAAGGGGGACGACCTGTCCGAGAGCGCTCGTCATGGCGCTTGTCTCACTCTCCTCCCCCCGCCCTAGGCCCCCGAGCTCTCCCGTGAGCCGGGTAGCAAGACGCTCGAGAAGCCATTTCCACGACTTCAAGCTGTCCTGGACCCACCAGGCCCTGCCCACGACCTTGCCGAGCACGGGCTCGTCGAGCTGCCGGCGCGTGTAACCCACCAGAAGCCCCTCAGCCGCGTGAGTCGCGTCATCGAACGACCGCTG
>JACDBF010000003.1 GCA_013695055.1 Actinomycetota bacterium | reverse complement strand
GAGAAGGGACCGCCCAGCCTCGTGAGAGCGCCCCGCCACCGGGCCGAGGGCCGCGCGGCTCCCCCGCATAGGCGACACTGGGCATGGAAACGTGCAGTGGGAGCTTACGCGGAGGGTAGCGACTGATCGATACGAGTACGAAGGACGCAGACGACTCCTATGCCCGGCTCTACCGGCTATGGGAGGAGAGTCGCTGGAACGCGACGGACATCGACTTTTCGGTGGACGCACAGCAGTGGCACAGTCACTTCGATGCCCGGCAACGCAGGGCCGCGTTGTGGAACTACGCCATGTTTCTCACCGGCATCGAACGCATCGAGCGAGCGCTCACGGCAGTTCTCCTGGCGGTTCCCGGGCACGCCGAACGCTCATTTCTTGCAACTCAGATATCCGATGAGGCTCGAAGCCGAATCTTCTTCGAGCGCTTCCTGCGAGAGGTTGCGGGACAGGGCAACGACACGGCCTCGACGCTGCGCGCCGCCGAACGGCATCTCACGTGGGGCTTTCGCCAGATCTTCGGCGAGCTGGACAGGGTTGCCGAAGCCTTGCGAAAGAAACCGGGCGATCGTCCCGTGCTCGCCCAGGCGGTATCGCTCTGCCATGTGATCATCGAGGGTGTGCTTGCCATCCCCGGCCAGCACTTCATCCAACGTTACGTGGAGAAGCAAGGTCTGCTGCCCGGTTTGACGAGGGGTCTGTCTCACGTCGCCCTGGACGAGGCGCGTCACGTTGCGTTTGGGATGCGTTTGCTGCGCGACATGGTCTCCACCTCGAAGGATTGCAGGGATGCCGTCATTGCGATGTGCAATCGAACTCTGCCCTGGATGGTAGGCGTGTTCGTGCCCCCTGGGCTCGATTCTTCTTACTCTGAAAGATTCGATTTCACTCTTGCAGACGTGTACGCATTCGGACTCAAGTCTTTGGAATCAAAGCTGGAGAGGGTCGGAATCGCCCCTCGGGAGCTGATGTTGCTTTCGCTCGACGACCGTTCACTCTCGTATGAAGAGCGAGCGGAGCGACTCTTGGTGCTCGTAAGGGCGGGAGTGATCGGAGACGATCGGAGGGAGCCGCGGTTGTCCTTGGAGGCGTTCGAGATTCTTTTCGACGGGACGGCCAGGGCGCTCGACGCTGCCGTAGCGGCTTCGCTTGGGGGGCCCATCGAATGGGACTTCACGGACGCCGAGCCTTGGCATGTGATCGTCACCAATGGACGCGTCGAAGCCAAGCCGGGCCGCGCGGGCACGCCCGCGTTGCGCCTCGAGATCGCGTCGGGCGACTGGGCCAAAGTCGCGCTCGGCCGCAGCCCTGCGCGCTGGGCGCTTGTGACCCGCAAGCTCAGGGTGCATGGTCACCTTCCCGCCAAGGCCAAGCTCGCGAAGCTTTTCAACTAGTGAGGCACTAGGGGTTTCGATGGATCTTGATCTCTCCAGCGAGCAGCAGGAGTTCCAGAAGATGATGCGGTCGTTTGTGGACGACGCGATCAGGCCGCACGCCGAGTCGTGGGATAGGGATGGTGAGCTTCCGATGGACGCGGTCGCGCAGATGGCCGGGTTGGGTCTATTCGGCCTCGTCTTTCCTGAGGAGTACGGGGGATCGGGGGCGGAGCTGTTGACGCTGTGCCTGGCAATCGAAGAGATAGCGCGCGTCGACTCCTCGCTGGCCATCACTCTCGAGGCCGCCGTGGGTTTGGGCGCCATGCCCATCCTTCGCTTCGGGACCGAGGGACAGAAGGCGAAGTGGCTGCCGTCTCTGGCGGCCGGCGCCGCGCTGGCCGGCTTTGGCTTGACCGAACCCGATGGAGGTTCGGATGCCGGCGCAACGCGCACCACCGCACGGCTGGGTGATGATGGGCGCTGGGTCGTCAACGGATCCAAGGCCTTCATCACGAACTCCGGCACGCCCATCACGTCTTTCGTAACGATCACTGCGATCACGGGAGAGCGAGATGGTCGCAAGGAGATCTCGGCAATCATCATCCCGAACGGCACGCCCGGTTTCGAGATCGGCAGGCCATACCAAAAGATGGGCTGGCATCATTCGGATACACATGAGCTCGCGTTCAACGATTGCCGCGTTCCGGAAGAGAACTTGCTCGGCGCGCGAGGAGAGGGATTCAAGAACTTCTTGCGCATACTCGACGACGGCCGGATCGCAATTGCTGCGCTTGCGGTTGGGCTGGCGCAAGGGTGCGTCGACGAGAGCCTCTCCTATGTCCACGGACGCTCGGCGTTCGGCCGCTCCATCGGAACTTTTCAGGCATTGCAGTTCAAGATTGCCGATATGGCGCTGAAGACGGATCTCGCGCGACAGAGCTTCTACCGAGCGGCATGGCTCAAAGAGCAAGGGCGCTCATATCGCAAGGAAGCCGCGATGGCCAAGCTGTACGCATCCGAGATCGCGGTCGAAGTCGCTCGCGATGCAGTTCAGATTCACGGTGGGTACGGATACATCGAAGAGTTCGCCGTCTGCCGTCACTATCGGGATGCAAAGATTCTCGAGATAGGCGAAGGAACGTCGGAGATCATGCGCCTGCTCATAGCGCGCGAGCTCGGACTCCCGGAAGGCTAGGGACGGCGCGGTGGAGCCGTATACCGTCATCGCGACAAATGACGAGCTCAGGTCGGTGGTCGACGGCATGCGCGCGAGCGCGCGGGCAGCCCTGGACACTGAGTTCCTCAGAGAGCGTACGTACCGGGCCCGGCTTTGTCTTCTGCAGCTGGCGGGAACGGATGGCTCCTGGCTGATCGATCCACTGCTGGAGTTGGATTTGTCGCCGGTCGCCGCGCTCGTGGCGGACCCGAGTGTTGAGATCGTCGTGCACGCGGGCAGGCAGGACCTCGAGATCCTCAACGAACGCTTCGACATCGTGCCGGCCGGAGTCTTTGACGTCCAAGTTGCGGCCGGGTTTGCAGGCTACGGCGCCTCGCTTCCGTACGGGCGCTTGGTGGAGGCGGTGCTGGGCAAGGCTCTGGTGAAGGGCGAGTCCTACAGCGATTGGTGCCGCCGCCCGCTCACGGACGCTCAGATGCGTTACGCGGCCGACGACGTGGAGTACTTGCTCGCTGCGGCCCACGAGCTGAAGAAGCAGCTGACCGAGCTGGGCCGCCTTGACTGGGCGTTGGAAGAGATGGCCGCGCTTTCCGACGGGTCCTCTTATGTGGTCGATTTGGACGAGGTCTGGCGCAAGATAGGGGGCCGGGGAAGCCTGCCTGCCGGCCGCCTTCCGGTTCTGAAGGAGCTCGCGCGCTGGCGTGAGGAAACGGCCATCAAGCGCGACGTGCCGCGCGGCTGGATCATCAAGGATCCGACCTTGGTCGAGATAGCCCGGCGCGGTCCCCGCACGCTTGCGGCTTTGAAAGCCATACGGGGGATCAGCTCTTCTGAGGCGGAACGCTCCCAACGGCCGCTGCTGGCGGCTATCGAGCAAGGCCGCAAGGCTCCCGCCATCGACGCCATGCCGGGAGTGGCGCGCCCGATCCAGGCCCGCGCGCGCATGCTGGTGGGACTGAGCGACGCGGTAGTGCGGGCGCGCTGTGAGCGCGCGGGTATCGCTAGCGAGCTTGTGACCACCCGGGCCGAGATGGAAGCTGTTCTGATCGACGTGATCACCGGGGAGCTGAAAGACCCCTCGGATCACTCGAAACGGCGTTTACTGACGGGGTGGAGGCGCGCCCTGGCCGGCGAAGCGGTGATCGAGCTTGCGCTCGGTCGCATAGCGGTCAAGGCGGTTGCCCGGCCCCCGTACGTTGAAGAGGTTCCCATCGAACAGAGTTCAAGGTCAGGAGAGACGCATGGCA
>JACDBF010000407.1 GCA_013695055.1 Actinomycetota bacterium | reverse complement strand
AGCTTGCGGCGGGCGACGGCTCGGGTTGGCGGGGCGGCGGCGCAGCTGCCGGTTCGATGTCGGGCGCCCCCGCAACGGCCGGGGCCGCGGCGCTGGGAGCGTAGGACGCCACCTCTATCAGCCCTGCCGCCATGAGCGCGTGGAACACCTTCATGGCCGCAATCTCTTCGACGCCGACCAGTCGGGCTATCTCCCCGATCGTTCGCGACCCGTCGACCAGGGTGAGAATGCGCCACTCATCCGACGTGATGCTGATGTTGGTCGCGCCCTCGGGTGCTGTGGTCGCCAGCTTCATCACCGCGGTAGCCGACGGGACCTTGCGCTGAATGATCTCGAGCTCGTCCAGGCGGCGCGACGCCTCCATGAGCAGCTCCTCCACGCTCAACCCGAGTGCCACCTCGACCGCAATCGACACACCCGGTTCCCAGGAGAAGTCGCCGACCTCCCACTTGAGGAGGTCGAAGATCGCGTCCTCGGACTGTGAGCGCACCGCGGCTTCAAGCTGCTCGATGGTGATCACCTCTGTGGAAACGAGAATCTCGCCAACGCGCTCGCCCGTCTCGGCGTTGCGGTCCAACGCCTGCATGAGCTGCCCCTCGGTCACGACGCCCGAGGCGATCAGCTTCTGGCCGAGGGGAACCTTGGAGAGGCTCGTCAGGGCGAAGTAGATCTCTCCATCTCGAAAATAGACCTGCCCTCGGCCCGCGCGTCGTTTTACATCCAGCCGGCCCGTCTTCTTAGAGCGAGAAAGCAGCCGGAAGAGGTCCGGGAGCGGAAAGCCATCCAGACTGCCCTTCAGCACCTGAAAGCTTCCCGGATGCGTTTCATGTCCATGTCGAAGTGGGGGCGGCGCGCTCGTCGGATTCCTCCGCGTCCGTCCGCCACTCGATGGGCGTCTTGGGCTCTTCTTCGGATTTCTCTTCCTCAGATCTCCAAACGGGCGCGCCCGGCTGGGCTTCGTCGCTCGTTTCCTCCCCCGACGGGGCGGAGCTCTCGGGCTCCCTCGGGCCGCTGCCGTCCGCCCGCTGGGCCCACGAGGAGGAGGAGACGTCCTGGGCCCAAGGAGCGGCCTCCGCAGGGTCCTTTTCGTCCTCGAGGCCGGACTTGGTCCACGCGTCGGCGGACGCCTTCTCCTCGGCGGGGCTCTCCTGGGACGCGTTCGTCCGCCACGCATTCCATTCCTGCTGGCTGTCTTCGGGAGAGGGCGCGTGCGCGGTCCACACGGGAACCGGATAAGGGGGCTCGTCATTTACAGGCGCCAGAGACTCTTCCTCATCTCCTGTGGACGAGTGTTGCGGTTCCTGATCGGCGGACTCCCCCGCAGGAGCTTGCGGCGCTTCGGTCCGGTCTTCTGGGATGGCGGATGCGGGGGGGGCGGGCTCGAAGGCCGGCTGAGTGACGGCATCAGTCGGTCGACCGTCAAGCGCGCCGGCGATGTCTACGGCGGCTCTGCGCATCTCGAACAGGACGAGACCGATCTTGGCCTCATGAGAGGTGACCGCCACGAGGACGGCGTTCCGGCCCGCGGACATGAGCGCTACGTAACCGGTTTCGCCCTCCACGAGGACCTGCGAGAGTGCGCCCTTGTTGAGGCCCTGTGCAGCGCGCTCTCCCAAGGTGAGGAGCGAGGCGCTCATTGCGGCCAAGCGATCCTCCTCGACATCCGGGGGCAGCGCCGAAGCAATAGGGAGACCGTCCGGGCTGACTACCGCGGCCGCCTCCACATCCCATGAAACGTCGAGAAACTCGTTCAACGCCGCCGCCATGACTTCGGCCTTAGTCATCCTGACATCCTCCTTGTCCCCCCATCCTCAGTCGCGGCCCGGCGTCTTCGCTGCTACGTCGGACTTCGGCATGCCTCTGGCCCAAGTTGAGCGAGCGAGCTTCACGCTGCGTCGCTCGGCTACTTGAGCCTCTCCGGCAATCCGTTGCCTCGCTAGAGGACTTTCGAGAACTCTCGATTCCAGTCTCCACTCGACGCGTATCACGTTACGCGCCGCCCAGCAAGGTCGAGTTGGCAGGCAACGACTAAAGGAGCCCCTGGGCACGCACGATAAGAAACAGTGCCTAGCAACCCCAGTAATCAGAAACAACGGCTCGCCCGCCCATTGGCCGGTCGTTCTCTGGTCTTCCAAGGTTCGGCTTTGCGGCCCACGGCTCATCGAGAGGAGGCGGGATGTTCCTGAACGGCAGCTTGGAGAACTTCTCCGTGACCGACATCCTCCAATTGCTCTCGTTCTCACGCCAGACAGGAGCCCTTTACGTAGAGGGCGAGGTCACCGCCACTCTCTATCTCGCCGATGGTGATGCCTATTTCGCCGACACCGACCGGAGCCCGTCTCTCGAGGACCTCCTGATCGGGCGCGGCTTATCGTCCGAAGCCTGGGAACAGGCATTGACGCAGACTGCGGGCGGGCCCGTCGATGAATGGCTTCTCCAACAGGGACTCGTCGATGCCCCCTTGCTGGCCGACGTCGCGTACGGGGCGATCTCCACAGCATTGTTTGAGCTCTTCCGCATGCCGCGAGACGGCACTTTCGACTTTCGCGCGGGGGAACGTCATCTCTCGGGCGCGTCGCAACGTTTCAATGTCGACGACCTGATCGCCGAGGCGCGCAACAGGGTCGCCGAATGGGAGGCGATCGCCGAGACGATTTCCTCTCCCTTGAAGCTCCTTCACGTCGCCGAGAGGCTCCCGCACGAACAGGTGCAGATCACGCTCGACGCCTCCCAATGGACCGCCCTGTTGATGGCCGCCCGCCGGACCAGCTTCACGCTCGCAACCCTGGCCTCGGAGACCGGCGTCTCCGAGGCCGACGCCGCCCGGGCGCTCAATCCCCTGATCGGAGCGGGTCTGGTCGCAATCCTCGAAGAAATCGAAGAAGGCGAGCAGGTCGAGGCCGCCGCGGTGGACGAAGCGCCCAGCCCCCAGCCGCAGCCCGAGCAACAGGACGAAGCAACGCTCGACCCGTCCCCAGACGCTGCGCCGGCCCAGGAGCCGGGCGAGGAGGCGGAAGCCACCCACGAGCTCGTGCCGCAGTCCCAAGGGACCGAGGTAGGCGACTTCGACGGGGCCGGGCCCCAAGGGGCCGACGAGGTGCCCGGTGAGGCCGCCTTTGAGGTTCCCGACTTCATCGACTCTGATTACGAAGAGGCCGCCACGGCCGAAGGCGACTCCGAGGGGTACGAGCTCGCCGAAGGGGACGAGCTCGCCGAGCCACTCGCTCAGGAGAGTGAGTCTGACTTCGCCATTCCGGTGGCAGAGTCGGACCACGGTGAAGCGGAGAGGGAGCTCGAGCCTGCCGGGCCCGGTGCCGAAGAGGCCGAGACGGCGCTCACCGAGTCATGGCAGGAGGCCCTATTCGAGACGCAGGCCGAGGATCAGCTCGCCGACGATGAGGCGGGCGAAGAAGCCCCGTCTTGGGAGGGCGCGGCTGCCGGAGTGGCGGAGCCAGACTCCGTGGATGAATCGCTTTCGGAGTCGGTTCCGACCGCCGGCGCGTCCGAGGCAACCGATTGGGAAGCCGATCAATGGGCCTCACCCTTCGACTACCAAGTCATCTCTGAGGAGGGTCTCGAAGATGTCGAGGATGATCCCCTGGCGGGTCTCGAGCTGGCTGGCGATCCACTGGACGCCGGCGATTTCCTGGAGCTGGACGACACCGATCCCGCGGTATGGGGCTCGGCCGACATCGACGAGAGCGGGGATGCGCCCGAGGAGCAACCGGGCCCGGGCGACCGGGAGGAGTTCTCGTCCGTGGACGAAGGGGATGCGGACATGGGCGGTGGCGATCAATCGTCTCCCTCTGTCGATCCCGAAGTCTCTCCGGAGTGGGATCTAGATCGCTGGTCGGTCGAGGCGGTTTCCGAACAAGAGGCAACGCCGAGCGCCTTTGAATGGACCGCTCCCCAACCCGAGGCAGAGGCCCCCGGTCCGGCCGTCGACGAGGCCGGCGTCGAGCCGCTCGCGCTCCAAGACGACGAGTCACCCATTTCCTCTTTGGAGGACGCTCCCGCCCGCGACCATGACGCCTTCGACGAGGGTCGGCCCGCAGCCGAGGACCAGGCTGTAGCCGAGGGCAAGGCCCCAGCCGATGAGCGCGCTCCAACGGAAGATCAATTCCCAGAAGACGGCCGCGAACCGGATTACGGTGTCGCCGGGTTCCGTACCGTTGCCCTACAAGAGCTCCGGGACCTCGCCGGCACGGGTGCCCCTCCGCCTCCGGCGCCCGCACGGACATCCTCTCGGAGAGGCCCCGAGGCGTCGCCGCCGAAGCCATCGCCGGAGGCCGCCGCTCCCAAGGTGCGCGCTCTGCGACGGATCATCGCCGCGGTGCGAGGACTCTGACATGGATGGAGCGATGCGAAACGTAGACGTAGTCACAATCAAAGTCGTCGTGACCGGGCCGTTCGCGGCCGGGAAGACGACGCTCATCTCTACGATCTCCGAGATCCCCGTTCTGGCCACCGAAACGTCGGTCAGCGACGAGTCGGCCGCGACCAAGGACCACACGACCGTCACGATGGACTTCGGCAAGCTGACGGTCAAAGACGAAGAGATGCTGGCCGAGCTCTACATGTTCGGGACGCCGGGTCAAGATCGCTTCGACTTCATGTGGGACGTGCTCGCCGAAGGCATGGACGGATACATCCTCATGGTCGACCTCTCGAGGGGCGAAGACAGCCTCAGGGAGGCCGCCAACATACTCGAGCACTTCAGGAACATGTCGGATGCGCCCTTCATCGTCGGAGCCAACCGCGGCACCAACCAGCCGGAGATGGTCGAGCGCCTGCACGAGGTATTGGGGGCCGATCCCCAGGTCGAGATCGTTCCGTGCGAGGCCACCGAGCGCGAGTCCGCCAAGCAGCTCCTTCTGGTGTTGTTGATAAAGGTGCTCTCGACCCTGGCCGACGATGCTGAAGTTGCGGTGAGCTGAGTGCGATGACAGGACAAGTGATGATCGAACAAAAGCACCTCGACGAGGCCAGGGCTGCGGCCTGGCGCTACTGGCAGACGCTCGAACGAGATCCTGGACGAGGGCACGTCACCGCCGGGAATGGGCCGGTGGTGATAGTCGACGCTCAGGCTCTGGCGATCACGCTCCCCGAGATTCTGGACGATCTCTTGGGCGGGGCCGGGTCGAACCTCACTATCTACAGCTTCGGCAAGTCCTATGGGGTCGCCGCTGCGCAGCACTTCCAAACGTGGTCGGTCGCTCAAGGGAAAGACGATGAGTCCGGCCGCTACGGAGCCCTTTACTGGCCGATGCACGCGGGCTTGGCGCCGCGCGTAACCATCCTCGAAGCGCACGCGGTGCCGCATGTGCGCTTTCTCATCGAGATCGCCGACGGCGTCCTGAACCAAATTCGGTCTGCGCGCGGCCTGGACACCAAACCGGCCCGCATGTTCGTCAGCGGTGTCGTCAGTGGAGCCCTGGCAACCGCGCTGGAGCGGCCGCTCGAGGCGCGCGAGCTTCCGGGCACTAAAGGGAGCTACCGAATCGTCGTGGCTCCTGCAGAGATCCTGGCGCAGGACCTCGAAGACCCGGCCCTGGCCGCCCCCATCGAGTCATTCCGCAACGCGATCGTTCTCGAGGCGGGTGCGCCGTGACCGACGTGGAACGAGTGCAACAAGCGATAAAGGCTCTGCGCAGCTCGATGCGAGATATCGCTGGCGTCATGGTCGCTTCCTCGGACGGGCTCACCTTAGCCCACGACATCGACGAGAAAGAAGCCCCCCGAACCGCCGCCATGGCGGCCACGACGGTGGGGCTGGGTCGAAGAACCGTCGACGTCTTCGGACACGGGACTTTCCAAGAGACCATCACCAGGGGCACCGACGGCTACCTGATCGTCTACAGCGCGGGGCCGAAAGCGGTCCTGGCCGTCCTGGCTCCCTCCAAGGCGAACCTGGGGTTGCTTCACCACGAAGCTCGGCGAGTCGCCGCGCACATCGCCACGGTCATCTAGGCCCGATGCTGCTGTGGAACCTGAATGCTTCCGAGCGGAAGCGAGGCCTCCGGTAACTACATCGAGAAGAGTGCTAAAGCGGCCTGGTCTGTTGCCGATCAAGTGAATACACGCCTTGAGCACCTGTGAGGTCCACACCGACCTCTTTCAGGGGGCCGCAAGGACGGTCCCACCGAGGACGAGGACAAGTGGCGGATCTCTCGCGAGGCGGGGATCGGCGAGACGAAGGGAGGAAGTAGATGGCAAATGTCGCCGAACAGCTCAAAGCTGCCATGGCGATCGATGGTGTTCTTGGGGTTGCGCTCGTCGACTACAACAGCGGCATGACTCTCGGAGTTGAGGGCGGCGGGCCCGATCTCGATCTCGAGGTCGCCGCTGCCGGAAACACCGAGGTGGTCAGGGCCCAGATGAAGATCATGAGCCGGTTGGGGATTCACGAGAGCATCGAGGACATCCTCATCACGCTCGACACCCAGTTCCACCTTCTGAGGCTCATCACCGCTCCGGGGGGCGAGGGCCTCTTCTTCTACATGGCTCTCGAAAAAGGCAAGTCCAATCTCGCCATGGCTCGAATCGAGCTACGAAGCGTCGAGAGAGGTCTGAGTCTGTAGACGAACAGGTTTGCGATCTCGCAGCCGGCCCGGCCCGCGCGCCTGGGCCGGCCGCGCGTAGGGGATCAATCCCTCGAACGCCCGGCGATCGCCGTCACGGCCGCGGCCGACATCGCCGGCAGCGGCGGTTCTTGTCCGGTCCAGATCCGAAAAGACCCGGCCGCTTGATGCACCAGCATGCCGATCCCTCCCCATGCGTGCGCTCCCTGAGAGCGCGCGCTATCGATCAGTGGCGTGCTCGGGGGGTCGTAGATAAGATCGACAACCCACTGCCCGGCGTCAAAGCGGGCGCCCTCCAGAAGCTTCTCCTTGTTCATGCCGAGTGGAGTCGCGTTGACCACGACGTCGGCATCTGCTACAGCCCAAATGTTCGCCGTCCACGGCTCGGCCCTTCCGCGCGCGCCGGCGATGGCCGCCACTGAGGCCGCCTTGTGCGCGTCGCGCGCAACCACGCTGATCACCTCAGCGTCGAGCTCGCTGAGCGCCTTCACCACCGCGCGCGCGGCCCCTCCGGCTCCCAGCACAACACAGCGCGCGCCGGAAATGGTCGCGCCCGCGTCCCCGGCGAGAAACTCCTTGAAGCCACTCACGTCCGTGTTGTGTCCGATCAACCTGCCGCCACCGCTTGCGACAGTGTTGACGGCTCCAACCGCGCGCGCATCCTCGTCGAGGTCATCGAGCAACGGCAAGATCGCTTCTTTGTGCGGCATGGTGACGTTCGCTCCGGACGCTCGCAGAACCCGCAAGCCTTCAACCGCGCTCGCCAGAGACTCGGGGGGCACTGCCCACGCGAGATAGACCCATGGAAGACCCACGCTCTCGAACGCGGCCGCATGGATCGCCGGCGACAGAGTTCTCTCCAACGGCCAGCCGAGCACGCCGGCGAAATGGGGCTCCCCCGGTATCAACAACTGAGCTCTTGATAGGCCGCCTTGTCGGCCAGGAAGTCGTCGTAATCGACGCTGAAGGCATGGTGCCCCGCGCAGTCGCTCACGACGTAGAACAACCACTCCCCTTGTGCAGGATGCGCGGCAGCTTCGAGTGAAGCCTGTCCGGGCGCGCCGATCGGTGTTGGAGGAAGGCCGGTCTCCAAACGCGTGTTGTAGGGGGACTCGACGGCGAGATCCGATTCGGTGAGAGCGGACTTGTGCTCGCCGAGTGCGTAGCTGATGGTCGCGTCGATACCGAGTGGCATCCCCACCTGGAGACGGTTGTAGATGACGCGCGCGATCATCGCTCGCTCCTCGTCGACCAGGGCCTCGGCCT
>JACDBF010000397.1 GCA_013695055.1 Actinomycetota bacterium | reverse complement strand
CCCGTGGACTTCTTGCGAGCCGCCGACTTGCGAGCGGTCGTCTTCTTGCGGCCCGTGGACCTTCGGGCAGTGCTTTTCCTGCGAGCCGTGCTCTTTTTCCGGCCGGTCGACTTGCGAGCGGTCGTCTTCTTGCGGCCCGTGGACTTCTTGCGAGCCGCCGACTTGCGAGCGGTCGTCTTCTTGGCGACTGGGCTCTCGGGCGATGGAGCAGGGACGCCTTGTTCGACCTCGATTGGGGCTACGTCCAAGCCCGGCTCGGAGGGACTCCCCACCACGCTCGTCAGATCTCCGAACGCGTCGTGGACCTCTTCCGTCGGAGGGGCTCCCACGCGGGGCGTGAATTCGGTGGGGGTAGGTTCCGTCCGGCCAACATCTTCCGTGCCGGGGACGGGCCGCCCGGCTCTGTCCACCCCCCCAACGTCCGCGACGGCCGCATCGAGCCGGCGTTGTCTTTCCTCTTCTACGGCGACATCGGCTCTTCGAACTCTTTCTAGTGCACCGTCATCAGTCACGTCGAACCTCCTTCTCTGCGAATAGTTCGACCGTACTCCTTAAATGTCTTTCCAATCACGATCAATGGCAAACTCCGTTGTACAACAGGGCCCTTGAGATTGAAAGTTCGCTCAACCTTCGCGGACTCAAAGGCGCGGCCTGGCGAAGGATCGACGAGGTGAGCGTTCAGGCGCCTGAACCACTCTTTCAGCTCAGAAGCGCTCTTCGCTAACCCCGTGGCAAAGAGTCATCCCTTCGCGCCTTTGGCGTCGCTCTCGAAGCCGGCCATTTGTTCTCGAGCGAGCCCCGCGAACGCTTCTGTCGACAGCTCTCCGGCTGCCAAGGCCCGGCGTGCGCCCGCCACCGCCTCATCCGCGGCGAAGAACTCGAGTGCGATGTTGTCCGGATCCCGAAAGTTGAGATGAGCACCAAATTCCATCTCTCGGAGTGGGGTGTAGATAACACCCATGTCGTCGAAACGCTCCTCCCACCCAGCCATGTCTTCCTTATTCACAGCAAAGCTGATGTGATCGAGGCCAGTATTCAGCTCCGAGAACGGGCGGCTGGCACACTCTTCGTGTTGGTGCAAGCCGAGGATAAACCCGGTCTTCTCGTGCAGGTAGAGGCGAGCGTGACCAAGATCCATGAGCATCACGAGGCCGAGCACCTGCGTATAGAAGTGGTGGCTCCTGTCCAAATCCGTCACCGCCAGGCTGGCGTGATCGACGCCCCCGAAATACGGCACTGACAACCTCCTCCCCAATTGCCCAAATCGCCCGGCTACTGGCCGCGGCTTTCGGCGATCTCCACCCGAGCCAGCTCGACCTGAAGCATGGCCTGAGTCCGCTCGTCCTGCTCTCGCTCGTTTCGCCGGCGCGCTTCATCAAGGCGCTCCCGCGCCTCGGATAGGTCTAGGTCCGCAACCTTGTCCGCATCGTCTGCCAGGACGATGACATGGTAGTCCTCGTAGGAGCCGGACGCCTCGAGAAACCCCCCGGGAACGAAGAACTCCTCGCGACTATCGCCCGAGACGGCGGTGACACGCCCCGGCACTAGAGCGGCAAGAAACGGTATGTGCCCCCGCATGATCCCAAACTCGCCCTCTGGCGAACGTGCGATCACGAGATCGGCCTCGCCTTCCCACACGTTCGCCTCTGGAGAGACGATGCTCACGTCCACTACTCGGCCAGCTCCTTGCCCCGGGCCTCGGCCTCCTCAATGTTGCCCACCATGTAAAAGGCCTGCTCGGGCAAGTGGTCGTAGTCGCCTTCGGCGACCGCCTTGAAAGACTGGATCGTCTCTTCCACCGGAACGTACTTTCCTTCGATTCCGGTGAACTGCTCGGCGACGAACATCGGTTGGCTCAAGAACCGCTGGATCTTGCGAGCCCGCTGAACCGTGATCTTGTCCTCCTCGGAGAGCTCATCGATCCCGAGGATCGCGATGATGTCCTGGAGGTCCGTGTAGCGCTGGAGGATGCGCTGGACCTCCTGAGCCACGTCGTAGTGCTCGTCACCGACGTAACGAGGGTCGAGGATTCGGGACGTCGAGTCCAGCGGGTCGACTGCCGGATAGATCCCCAGCTCGGAGATAGCCCTGGACAGCACCGTGGTCGCATCGAGATGAGCGAACGTGGTGTGCGGAGCAGGGTCCGTGATGTCGTCGGCCGGCACGTAGATGGCTTGCAGCGAAGTGATCGAGCTGCCCTTGGTCGAGGTAATCCGCTCCTGGAGCTCGCCCATCTCCTCTGACAGAGTGGGCTGGTAACCGACCGCCGACGGCATGCGGCCCAAAAGGGTAGAAACCTCGGAGCCCGCCTGCACGAAACGGAAGATGTTGTCGATGAACAGCAGCACGTCCTGATGCGCTTCGTCGCGAAAGTACTCGGCCATGGTTAGCGCCGACAGGGCCACTCGCAGCCGAACGCCCGGGGGCTCGTCCATCTGCCCGAAGACCAACGCAGTCTTCTCGAGCACGCCCGTCTCTTTCATCTCTAGCCAGAGGTCGTTGCCCTCGCGCGTGCGCTCGCCGACGCCGGCGAAAACGGACACGCCGCCGTGCTGCTCCGCAACGCGATAGATCATCTCCTGGATCATCACGGTCTTGCCGACGCCCGCCCCTCCGAACATGCCGATCTTCCCGCCCTGGACATAAGGCTCGAGGAGATCGATGACCTTGATGCCGGTCTCGAACATCTCGACCTTGGGTTCGAGGTCCTCGAACTTCGGCGGATCACGATAAATCGGCCAGCGCTCGACGCTTTCCGCAAGCTCCGATCCGTCGACCGGCTCACCGAGCACGTTGTAGACGTGTCCAAGCGTTGCTTCGCCCACCGGCACGCTGATCGGCGCGCCTGTGTTGACGACGACCGCACTCCGCACCAGGCCGTCGATCGGCTTGAGACATACCGCCTTGACGACTGAGTCTCCGACGTGCTGGGCGACCTCGGCCGTTATCACCTCTGTCTTCCCCTCACGCTTTAGCTCCACCTCGAGAGCGAATCCGATCTCGGGAATGGCCTCGGGGGGGAACTCAACCTGAATCACCGGTCCGGTGATGCTGAGGACGCGGCCGTCGCTCGCGGTTTCTCGTTTCTCGTCCAACCGTTCTTCTGTAACCGCCACTGTGTCTCCTTTGATCTCCGTGTTCCTGATCCTTGAGTCGCTACGTCAGTTCGCTGCAGAGGTCAGCGCCTCGGCGCCACCTACGACCTCCATGATCTCGGTAGTGATCTCAGCCTGCCTCGCCTGGTTGTAGTTGCGCGTGAGCGACTCGATTAGATCGTCCGCGTTGTCGGTCGCCGCCTTCATTGCCCTGCGGCGAGCTGCGTGCTCGGAGGCTGCTGCCTCCAGCATCCCCTGATAGATCAAACCCTCTACGTAGCGCGGGAGCAGATACTCAAGGATCTCTTCCGGTCCCGGTTCGAACTCGTATTGCGGCTGTGGTCCTTCGTCCTCCTGCTGCTCGCGCATCTCCTCAAGCTCCTCGCGGGGAAGCGGAAGAATTTGAGTGATTGTTGGTCGCTGGGTAAGCGCCGACTCGAAGCGGGTGTAGGCGAGGCGAACCTGGTCGACCTCACCTTCCGAAAACGCGTCGGCGACGGCTTTGGCGACTTCTCGGGCGTCCTCGATTCTCGGTTGGTCCGAACGGCCGATCCACGAGTCCTCGAACTCATACCCCCGGAAACGAAAATAGGTCACCCCTTTCTTTCCCAACAGAAAGAGCTTGTTGTCTTTGCCGTGAGACTGCATGTCGCGCTCGGCCCGGCGCAACACGTTGGAGTTGTAGGCCCCCGCCAGTCCACGATCCGCCGTCACCACGATGGTTCCAACGGCCGAAACCTCGTCGCGAGGCCTTAGCAACGGATGATCAATGCGCCCGGCCCTGCCGGCGACCGAAGCCATGAGCCGTCTCATCCCGTCCGCGTACGGACGGGCCTCGTTGACCCTTTGCTGCGCCCGGATGATGCGCGACGAGGCGATCAGCTCCATGGCGCGCGTGATCTTCTGGGTCGACTTGACCGAACCGATTCGGCGCTTGATGGCGCGAAGCTGCTGGGCCAACGGGCTCTACTTCTCCGAATCCTCGTCGGAGTCGTCTGAATCCGAGT
>JACDBF010000330.1 GCA_013695055.1 Actinomycetota bacterium | reverse complement strand
ACTCGGTCATAGCAAGTCGGTGCGACCGTGTCGTCAAGCTGGGCGACGGGCGAATCGTCGACGACGTGGCGGTCACAGCCACGGCAGCAACGTCGGAGACGCTTGATCGGATAACGCGCCTCGACTCGGGGGCCTGATCCGGGTGGAGTCACTCCGTCTTGGGTGCAAAATGGTTGGATGAGACGCGCCCTCTTGACGCTGGCTTCGCTGCTCCTTGTGGCTAGTTTTTTGGTCTATCGAGCGAACGATGGATGTGCGGACTGGCAGGAGCACTACAAACGCTTTCTCTACTCCGAGATCATCAAGAACTCGCCTTTCATCCTCACACCGGAGGAGATCGAAGAGGCCATCGGTGAGCGTCCTGCCGGGTGTGACCGGGAGTCAAGCCTGAGCGAGGAGGACCTGGATCGCTACCGGCGTGACGGCGTCGGCCCGAACGAGTACCTAGTCGAACAAAGAGCCGCCTAAGGCCACCGAGCTCGTCCTGAACCCAGGAGCGCTGCGCATCGATCGATTGGCGCGACGCGTAGCCGGGGAGGGTGTGCTGGTTGCATGGACGCAACCACGAATGCTAGCATGTGTCCACATGGCAACTCTGCACGTTCGAGGAGTACCCGACGAGCTCTACGAGGCATTACATGAGCGGGCGTCGGAAAGACACTCTTCGATCACCGCTGAAACGATTCGTCTGTTGCGCCGCGCCCTCGCCCTGGAGCGCCCGGGTCAGGCAGCACTCTTGGACGCGATCCGGTCCGAGCGGGAGCAGGTTGCTCCTGGAACCCCCAGCGCCGCCGAACTGATCCGAGAAGATCGCGACTGTTAGTCGCGGCACGTTCGTCGTCGACGCATCAGTCGTGGTCGAGTTTCTCGCGCCCGGACTATCCGGAGAATCCGCCGATCGCCTCATTGGGGGCCTTGGCTGGAAGTCTCCCCTTGAGTTGATCGCGCCAGACCTTCTTCTGCTCGAAACCGCCAGTGCATTGCGCAAGCTGGCGATGCTGAAGTCAATCTCTGACGCCGCCGCTGATCGAGCCGTGAGCCGACTTCAGGAAATCGGTATGGCCACCATTACAACCGCCGTGCTCTTGAGCGATGCTTGGGCTCTGAGGAAGAAGCTGACGATCTACGATGCCGTCTACGTTGCCCTGGCGAAAAACCTCGTGCTCCCGCTTGTCACGGCAGATGCGCGACTCGTTCGCGCTATCAAGGGAACCACCGTCAAAGCATTGCTCCTTGATGATCCGAAACTGAAGCAACACCTCGATGTCATAGATCGCTGATTCCCCACTTGCTTTCCAAAGAAGGGAGCCGGAGAGGGGAATCGAACCCCTGACCTGCTCACTACGATTGAGATCGGCCTAACCGCAGTCGCATATCGCGTTCTACATGCGTAAACGCACAACGCGTTTCACCGACATCGGCTCAGTGTTCCGCTCTCCTTCAACGACCCGATCTGTCGTCGCGTAACTCATGTCGGCGCGAAGAAGCGTCCTCATCTCTTGCACAGCGAACGTAGAGTTGGGGCACCACCGACAGCAACAGTGCCCCCGGCCATGCGTCTCACCGGTCCAAAGCGAAGGAGTTTGGCGCGTGACCGATCAACGAGTGGCCGACTCGGAGCTCTCGACGCACTCGAAGTACGACGCGCGGGAGACAACTCGCACCGCGCGTCGAGTGTGCTTGGGCATATTCGAGACGCAGGTCGATCCCGACGGTGTTCTCGATTCCGCTGTTCTCGATTCCGCTGTTCGCCAGAGACGAGCCAAGGCCGCCTTGCGCGCTCACATGATTCGGCTCTCTGACAAGGCGCGCGAAGCCAAGCGCCGGAAGAAGGCAGCGCAGTGATGCCGGAGCGCGACCGCAGGCTGATCGAGGTCGGCCAGATCGAGATCGAGGCGATTGGCTGCCAAGACTGCCCGGGTGGCTAGGCGATGTTGAGAGTGATGGGGCGTTCTGCTCCGAGCATCAGAAGCGCATGCAAGAAGCCCTTGGGCGGGTGTGGGGGCTCGGATTGTCTCCAGGTGCCAGCCCATATCCGTCAGTTGTTTCCGGAAGCGACATGACGCACTCCATCCAGGGCTGGCGCCGGAGCGTGGCCGGACCGGTGTATCGCACGACCCGTCGTCACCGTATACCCGCAAGTTGTCGACCGATAGATGTCAGTTGGATTGGCTGATTCGCATCGGCCGTTAGTCGCGCGCCAACCACCCTGCGTCGACGTGGATGACCTGTCCCGTGACGTATCCGGCACCATCGGAAAGCAGGAAGAGGGCTGTCTCCGCTATCTCTTCGGGTCTACCGAAACGCCGGAGGGGGATCATGTCTAGTGCCTCTTGCACTTGTCCTCCGGAAACATCCCACTCTTGCTCCCACTGACCGGATATCGGGCCGGGAGCCAATGCGTTCACTCGAATGTTGGGCGCCAATTCCCGTGCCAGCGAAACGGTCATACCTCGGACGGCTCCCTTGGCTGCGCAGTAACCGACGGGAACAAAGTTGATGGGGTTGTCGGGGTTGACGCCGTTTCCGTAGGTACTTGCAATGTTGAGGATTGCGCCGCCCGCGGCTGATGATGCCGCAAGAAACTGCTGGCACATTCTCATTGTTCCCAACACGTCGACTTCAAGTAGGGCGCGCGAGTCGTCCAGGCTCATGTCCGAAAATCGCGACGTGTCCGAGGCTTCCAGACGGCCCGCAGCATTCACCAGAATGTGCGGTTCTTCCCACCGCTCAGTCGTTGCGCCGATGAAGCGGGCTACAGAGTCAGCATCGGTGACGTCGACGTTCTCGGCAACGGCCTGCCCACCTTGGGCGAGAATGTCACCAACAACTGTCTCTGCAGCGCCCACTGAGCTCCTGTAGCCGACGGCAACACGAGCACCTTCCCGACCTAGGGCCCGCGCAATCGCGCCGCCGAGAGTTCCGCCGCCCCCGGTGACCAAGGCCACCCGATCAATGAAACGGCGCCCATCATTCCAAACGGGGGACATCATCATCGCCACCTTGCGTCTCGATCTGCGGTCGACAGTACTCTCGTTGAAGTCGCCTAGCTGATCAAACGGCTGGCCGGAGAACGGATGACTCTCAGACAGGTAGCCGTATCCTCGGCTCATGCGTTGCGCGCAGGCGGTGGCACCTGGGCATGATCGGGCACGGCTCTGCCCACGAGGGCGGAGACAAGGACTTCGCCGTCATGGGCGACCTCCCCCGCAAGCTCTATAC
>JACDBF010000310.1 GCA_013695055.1 Actinomycetota bacterium | reverse complement strand
TCCCAGGCCAAGGCCCCAGAGCTCGTTCAATCCGACCAACGCCCCGGCGGCGTCGGCGCTTCCTCCGGCCAGCCCCCCGCCGATCGGTATCCGCTTCAGGACCTCGACGTAGGCTCCTCCATGGCCCGGTCCCGTCACCCGGGCCGACAAGAGGCGGGCCGCGATCGTCACCAAATTCTCCTCCAGGGCGGGAAGAGGGGCGCCTGACGGGGTCTCCACACGCATTTCCACCTCCACGTGGTCCCCCGGGCGCTCCGAGATGGCCAGCTCGTCGGCCAGGGAAACGCTGTGAAAAACGGTCTCGATCTCATGGAAACCATCGCCCCTGCGCCGCAAGACACGCAGATAGAGGTTGATCTTTGCGGCCGCGCAGAGCCTTGTCGCCACCATGACCGCAACCCTGCCACCCCAGCCGGCTGAGGGGTTTCGCTCAGCTCACCGGTGTGATGCGTGCCTCTTCTCGAGACCGGCCTCGCGAGCTCTCCTCGATTACGGCCAGCCACCGCAAACCCATAACCTCGAGAACCCGAGAGGCGGGCCGGCTCACGGTGACGCTCACGCGGATGCCGAGCGCCGAGCAGAGCCCGTCCGTCTCCAACAGGGCCTCGGCGCCCGCCACGGCCATGAAGTCGAGGCCCCTGAAATCGATATGTAGCGATTTGGGAGCTTCCGACATAGCCTGATCGAGCGCCTCACGCAGCCGTGCGCAGGTCGCCACATCCAACTCTCCACGGGCGTAGACGACCGATCTGCCCGGAGATCGCTCGATGAACGCCACGAAGTCCATGACCATAGATACGCCCTATGCTGCGTGCTGTTACGCACGACCTCCGCCGCGGGAGCGGCCTCAGGGAGAGTATGAGCATGGCCGCATTGCGAACTCCCCAATTAGAGACCGATATCACCGATCTGGCGGCCATCATCCGACGGGTGGTGCGCTCACGTCTCAGAGATCCCGATCTCGTCGACGAAGCCGTACAAGAGACGCTCACCCGATTGATAGAGGCTCGTCCCCGGCTCGACGACTCCGCGGTGACCCCCTACGCGATCGTCACGGCGCGCAACCTGGTCGTGTCGCTGGCCCGCAGCGCCGAGCGGCGGCGAAGGCATCTCCACCGGCTCGTCGATCTACGAGATGTGCAACGACCCGAAGACGAAATCCTGAGAGCAGAGGAGCGTGGGGCGGTCACGCGCGCGCTCTCACGACTATCCGTCAAGGATCGCAACGCGATAATGGCGCACGACGTGCACGGGGTCGATACCGCGACCCTGGCGCGCGAGATGCAATCGACCCCCGGAGGAGTTGCCGTCAGGCTATCGCGCGCCCGAGCGCGCCTGAGGGTCGAGTACCTGGTTGCGTTCGTAAACTCAGAGCCCCCGACCCCGCGCTGCCGGCCGGTGCTCATCGCTCTTTCCTCCGGTAATCGGCGCCGTCAGTTGTCCCTAGACGCGGGCTCACACTTGCTGGACTGTAATTTCTGCTCCGCCCTTAGCGATTCCCTGATGGAACGCAAGCGCGCTCTGGCCGCGCTCGTCCCCTTGCTGATCGGCGACCGCCTTCTCGCCTGGGTACGGCATGTTCCCTCCCACGTCTGGCATGTCGCTACCGCCACATCGGTAGCGGCGGCCGCGGTCGGCGGCGCGCTCGTCGTCCGCGCTGGTCCCGAACAGGACGGCCCGCGCGCACGACCTCTCGCCGCCCCGGCTTCATGCGAGGGAGTCGAAGGCGTCTTGATCTCGGCGGGAGAGGTCGTCGACGCTTTGCCCACCGAATCGGGCACGAAATTGAAAGCGTGCACGGTTAGAATCATTGCCGTTCCCGCCGACGAAGGCTTCTGGATCTCAACCGGGACCGGAGCCCGCGCGTGGGTGCACTTAGCCCGCGCGGGCGAATCCAAGAAAGAGTTGGATCGAGGAGAGCGAGTCTCCTTCGAAGGAAGAGTTATCGCGCACGACGACGATTTCGCCTCTGCGATCGGAGTGAAGCCGCGCGAGGGGGGCGAGGAGCTCTCCCGCCGAGGCATGCACATCGTCACGCCCGAGGTAGCTCGGGAGTAAGCCCCCGCGCCAGAGCCACGAACTGTTCGAGATCGAGCTCCTCTGCGCGCGCGTGGGGGCGGATACCGGCGCCGGTCAACAGCTCCTCGGCCGCGCGGACGTTCCCGGCCACGGGCGCTAGTGAGCTTCGCAAACCCTTGCGCCGTTGAGCGAACGCGGCCTTGACAACTCGTTTGAAAGACTCGTCGTTCACCGCAATGGGAGCCTCGTGTCGAACCACCTTCACGATCACAGAATCGACATTGGGAACGGGATAGAAGGCGTTGCGCGCTATGCGCGCAACTACGACCGCACGACCGTGCCGCGCTATCAGCACGCTCGTTATGCCGTAATCCTTGCCGCCGGCCCCCGCCGCCATGCGGCCGCCCACCTCCTTTTGACACATCACCGTCAGCCGGGAGATGCCGGCGGCTTCCTGCAACGTTTTCAACACAACGGTTGAGGCGATGTTGTAGGGCAGATTCGCGACTAGGTTCCCCGCTCCGAATTTCCCGAGGTCCAGCTTCAGCGCGTCACCCTCAACGATGTCCACGTTCGGCGCCTGCGCGATGACCGCCCGCAAGGACTCGGTGAGG
>JACDBF010000301.1 GCA_013695055.1 Actinomycetota bacterium | reverse complement strand
GGGCAAGCTCCAATATGTAGGTCATGGGGTTCACGCGGGCGACCGCGTGAAGCCACCCGCCCAGAAGCTCGAGGGGCATCTGAGCCGTCGACAGAAACACGATGAGGAAAGTCCCGCTTTGCATCAGCGGGGCGATCTGCTGGCTCTTGAATCGCAGAGCAAGCCCAACCGACCAGCATCCGGCGGCGAACGCGAAACCGAGCCCGGCAACCAAGAGCGTCGCGATTCCAACCGCACCGGCATAGAAATGGGCTCCACCAAGGACTGCAACGATCAACAGCAGCGCGAGGGGAATGAGGGCCCGCAGCACGGACGCGACTAGAGGCCCGGCCAGCAACGACAGGCGCGAAGCGGGGCTCAGCAGCAACCGATCGTAGAAGCCGTTCTCCAAGTCCCGAGCGGTCCCCATCCCCGTGGTGATGCCCGCGAATGCGGCCCCTTGCAGAGCCGTCATGGGAACGAACCAATCAATCGTCTTGTCGGCGGGGAAACCCTCGAGCAATACGATGCCGGAAAAAGCCCCCGCAAACGAGATCGTCAAGAAGACGGGCATCATGAGCGAAGGAAAGAAAGTCGACGGCAGACGGGGGATGAGCTTCAGTGATCTTTCGGTCAGCCCCCATGTGACGCGCGCTCCAGACATGATGTCCTTTCTAGAAGTTAGCAGTGAGCCGGCGACTCAACGCAAGTCCTGCTGCGGATGTCCCCACCACGAGAATGCCGAACGCTACCCCTGCTGCCGCCGCCAGACCGCCGGCGTCCAATCCGGTGATCACCTGAGAACGAAGTCCCTCGATCATGTACGACAACGGATTGAGGGACGCTACCGACTTGAACCAGCCGTTCATCAGGTCGCGTGGGAAAAACGCGCTCGATAGGAACAGAAACGAAAACAACAACGGAAAAGCGCCGCGCACCGCTTCCGCCGATCCCGTCCTCAACGCAAAGGCCACCGATACCGCCCCGATGCCTCCGGCGAGCAGAGCCGACACCAGTGAGATCGCCGCCATGCCGATTATCCCGCTACGGACGTTGAGCCCGAAAAGGCTTGTAATCCCGAAAAAGAGCCACGCTTGCATGAACCCGAAAACCATGGAGCCCATGACCCGGCCGACGAGGATGGATGTTCTTGCGACCGGCGACGCTACCAAGCGATCGAAGAAGCCGTCTTCTATGTCCGTGGCCATATCAGAGCCCGCAGCGATCGATCCGAACAAGGCTCCTTGCACGATGGTGGTCGCGACTACGAACTGCAGGAATGACTCGACCTGAGGAAAGCCCGGCAGCGCAGTCGACCGGTCGAAGGCAGACGAGGTAAGCGCCAGAAAGAGCAGCGGAAAGAGCAGGGACGGCACCACCGATGTCGGCTGCCTCAAGAGGTTGACTACCGCCCGCCGGCTGAGCGCGGCGTACTGTCTCAAGGCGCCGATGATTCAGCCTCCTCCGGCTCCGCATCCTCGGCGGCGGTGCCCTCGAGCCTGCGTCCGGTCGCGATATGGAACACGTCGTCGAGAGTCGGCGACCGAAGCTCGAGCCCTTCGATCTGGATGCCTGCGTCTTCCAGCGCCCGAGCCGCGGCTGCGACCCGGCTCGCTCCTCCCGCGAGCCTGATGCTTACGTGGCCGGGAGAGTCCGCCACAGGCTCGCCCAGCCGCAAGAGCGCGGCCTCCGCGGAAACGGCATCCTGGTCGCTTTGAAGGACCACGCGCAAGGTGGGATCCCCAACCCGGCTCTTCAGCTCGGCTGGGGTGCCCTCGGCCACGATGCGGCCGTCGTCGATGATGGCGATCCGTCCGGCAAGCTGATCGGCTTCTTCCATGTACTGCGTGGTCAGAAACACGGTGGCGCCCGAGTGGGTATTCAGGACGCGCACCTCATCCCACAAGGCGATGCGAGAGTTCGGGTCGAGGCCGGTGGTCGGCTCGTCCAGAAAGAGGATGTTGGGCTTGTGCACGAGCGCAAGGGCGAGGTCGAGTCGGCGTTTCATGCCTCCTGAATAAGTACCGACTCGCCGGCCGGCCGCCCCCGTGAGACCTACGGTCTCGAGAAGCTCGTCGCCGCGCCGGCGCCCTTCGGTCTTGTCGATGCCGTGCAGCACGGCCTGCAGGCTCAGAAGCTCGCGGCCCGTCATCAGGGGATCGATGGCAGCATCCTGGAGTGCGACACCGATCGAGCGCCTAACGGCATCGGCGTCGCGCACTACGTCATGGCCCCCCACCAGCGCCCGGCCGGCGCTGGGCCGAAGAAGCGTCGTCAGCATCCTGACCATGGTGGACTTTCCGGCGCCGTTGGGGCCCAAGAACCCGAAGATCTCGCCGCGCCCGACCGAGAGGTCGACTCCTGCAACCGCCTCGATCGCTCCGAAACGGCGCACGAGGCCCTCGGTCACTATGGGGTTATCGCTGGGCTCTCGCTCCATGGCGCTCCGTTTCGGCTCGGGCTCAAACGGTGGGTGAGCAAAATTGTCACGGATGGATCAGCCTATTCGGGCCAAATGCCGTCAAGCGCCGGTCTGGCGCGGCGACTTACACTCCCTTGATGCTGCTGAAAGGCAAGAAGCTTCTCATCACCGGCGTCCTCACTCCTCAAAGCATCGCGTTCGATGTCGCGCGCGTCGCGCAGGAACAGGGGGCCGAGATAGTCCTCACGGGGTTCGGAAGGTCAAAGGCCCTGACGCAGAGGACCGCTCGCCGGCTTCCTCAAACTCCCGACATTCTCGAGATGGACATCAACCGGGCCGAGGACCTCGAGGCGATGGCGACCGACCTAGAGTCGCGCTGGAACAAGCTCGACGGCGCTCTGCACGCGATCGCCTTCGCTCCGAGCGATGCCCTGGGAGGTGGCTTTATGAGCACGCCGTGGGAGAGCGTGCAGACCACCTTTCAGACGAGCGCTTATTCGCTCAAGGCGCTGGGGGCCGCGGTGGCCCCGCTGATGACGGACGGCGGCTCCATCGTGAGCCTCGACTTCGACGCGTCCGTGGCGTGGCCCATCTACGACTGGATGGGCGTGAGCAAGGCGGGCCTCGAAGCGGTGAGCCGCTACCTGGCCCGCTACCTCGGAAAAGATGGGATACGCGTGAACTGCGTCTCGGCCGGCCCGATCCGCACCATGGCCGGCAAGAGCATTCCCGGCTTCGACGTGCTCGCTCGTTCGTGGAGCGAGATGGCTCCACTCGAGTGGGACACCTCCGACCCCGAGCCCGTCGCCCGGACGGTCTGCTTTCTCTTATCCGATTGGTCGTCGCAGATCACCGGAGAGATCGTGCACGTCGACGGGGGTTATCACGCGATGGGGGCCGGCTTCCCCGACCTCCCGTCGAATGGCGAATAAGAGCACGGGCCTCCAAGATCGGCAAGGAGGGGGTGTCGGAGGGCAACAAGAACCTAGTTCGACGTTGGGCCAATGAGATCTTCGGAGACACAAGGGCCGCTGCCTCTGCCCGGGCGATATGCCGGGGAGTCCGCGGGAAAGTTTTGCTTGACTTATCGAACGTCTGTTCGATATAGTGATGGAACGCGCACTCCCGGGGCTGCGGAGGTTTCATGAAGCTACGCAGCGCCACCAACATCGAGCTCGCCGCCGAGCTCGACTCTAGACATCAAGCCGTGGTCTTGGCTCAGCGGCGCCTGCTCGAGGTCGTCGCCGAGTGCGAGCGCAAGAGTCTGTGGGCCGGGGACGGCTGTAAAGACCTCGCCCAGTGGCTGTCTAATCGTGTGGGGATCTCCAACTGGGCGGCACGGCGGTGGATCAACGCCGCACACGCCCTGCCTCGCCTCCCGCACTTGAGCGACGCGCTCGAGACCGGGGCCCTGGGTCTCGACAAGGTCGTCGAGCTCTGCCGCTTTGCTGCGCCCGAGAGCGAGCGGAAACTGATCATGTGGGCGCGGCGGGTGAGCGTGGCGGCGATACGCCGCAGGGCCGACCTCGAGGGCCGGCCATCTCGACAAGACACCGTGGAAGCCGA
>JACDBF010000261.1 GCA_013695055.1 Actinomycetota bacterium | reverse complement strand
GTGCCAGGGGGTGCGGCGGATACCATCGCAAGAGTCGGTGCCGGTCACGATCGTCGCGACCTCTCCGGTCGAGACGTTGATCCGCTGCAGTCCCGGCTCGGTAACGTCGCCCTCGTTGCACACGATGAACCACTTGGGGTTCCGGTCGTTGGCCACAAAGCCATCATGTCCAGGTACTGTCCTGCCTCGCCGCTCGTGACTACTCGAGCGTTGAGCGAGCCTGCAAGCGTCGCCAAAGCCCGCGGGTTGCTTTGAGCCTGTGCCTCCGTAATTTGACGGCTGGACGAGTTTTGCAGAGTGCCGCCAACTCCGAACTGCTCTCTGGAATGGTTTCGCAGCCTGTTCTCGGCCGAGCTGCCCCAATCCACTGCGGCCAGAGCCGATGCGGTGAGCGCCACCGCGGCAATGGCAGAAATGCCTATGGCCAACTTTCTGCGCAAGTGATTCCTCCTCGTGTGCGTCCGGACGACCCTCCGCCGCCTCCCTGTAAAAGGAAATGTCTGCGGCCCGTTTGGCCGGGGCGTGGACGCGGGGCGGTCGGAACATGAACGTTTGGCCGGATCGCCTCCGACAGGGTGCTGGACGGCCAATTTGACGACACAGCGCATCGATACGAGCGCAGGAAGTGATCTAAGGCGCGATCGGAGGGCAGTCCCTGGGTTCCAGAATGAGCCGTCGGTCCTTGGATTTGGTGGGCCGATCGAAATCGAAGGCGCTCATCATGTCGTCCGCCCGCCGGTCTCGTTCGGTGAGCGAGCCGAGGCCGAACAGCGTCTCGATCATCTTCAGGACCGACGAGAACTCCCAGGTCGTGTGATCCACCCGGCCCTGTTTGGCCCATGGCGAGATGATCAATAAGGGGACGCGCGGGCCAAGTCCCATGACGTCGAGGTGCGGCGGGGGAACATGATCGTAGAAGCCTCCGAAGTCATCCCAGGTGATGACGATGGCCGTGTTCTTCCAATACTTCGAACGCATGAGCGCGTTCATGTGCCGGACGGTCCAATTCTCGCCCTCGCAAACGCTGTGGTTACCGGCCCCCGGATGCTCGTCATGTCCGACGCCCGGAAGAACCCACGACACCTCCTGAAGTCGCTCGTTGCGAACGTCTGACAGAAACCGTTCGTTGGCGACGACGTTGGGACCCCAATAACGAGAAAAACGAATGTGCCTTATCGCCAGTAGCGCGCTGTAGAAGCCGGCGTCGCCGTAGTAGCGCCACGAGACGCCGGCGTCGTTGAGAAGATCAGGCAGCACGTCGAAGTCAAAGCAAGGGGCATCTCGCCTCCAGAAGTCGTCCACCCGGTCGGTATCGACGCGCTCTTCCGCCGCCATCACCATAGCGCTCTGCCGGGAGCTCAACTTCTCAAATCTATCGACGCGTTCGGACGGATCATCGCAATAGCCTCCCGGTACCTTTTCCCCTCGATTGATCTTGTTGCCGGTAACGCCGCCCGCCTGTGCCGCGACCGTGTAGAGATGCTCGGGAAATGTCGGGCCGTACATCGACGAAAACATTCGGTCTCCGAGCACGAAGTTATCGGCGTACGCCCAGTACGCGGGGAGGCCTGCGCGGCCGAACTGCGTGTAGCCGTCAAGCGTGAACCCGTCGGTGACAGTGTCGAAGCCGTCCATCCGGCCCCCGTTGATCGCCTTGAGCCCATCGAAGAACCCGTGGCCCAAGTCGTGGCCGAGCACGTCTGCGGCCGGGTTGAGGGCAATCATCTCGCCGTTGGAGAGTCGCCCTTCGGTCGCGCCGTCGGCACCCGGATAACGGCCGAAGTAGTGGTCGAAGGTCCGGTTCTCCTTGATGATGAAGATGACGTGCTCGATCGGATGAGACGCATCCGCCTCTTTGCTTGCAGCCCCGTCTCGGGCATCAGCTCGAGGCGGGCCCGGCTCCTCCTGATTGCCTGAAAGAAGCCAGATCAACCCTCCCGCCACCATCGCCAGGCTGACGGCGATGACCGCGGCCAGGTGGAGGGTACGAGAGGGCATCAGGCAATCATGCACGTTTAAGGCGCTCCGAGCGGCGGATCCTCGGGAATCCGCCGCAACCGCCTATCGCTCGCCGAGAGACTCTGCCATGCTGGCAAAATCTAGCGTGTCGAGCAGGTGCGAGCTGCGAAACGCTCTGGCAAACTCGGGTGTGGGAGAGGAGACGGTGCCGGAGCGAGAAGTAAGAATGCCCGCTAAACGGACGGTCGGTCGCCGTGAGTTCCTGGCAAAAACCGCGGCCGCTTCACTGGGGCTGTCCACAGCGGCAGCCGCCCTGGCCGCGTGCGCGGGTGAGTCGCGCGTCCCTAGCGGCTTTGGCCTCGCGCGCCCCGACTCCCCAGTTACCCTCCCCATCTACGACGACAACCCGCCGATCGCTGATGGACTCGAGCCCGAGCGCGACGCGACCCTCCGGATCTACAACTGGGAAGAGTACTTGTGGGCGCGAGTCGCCGAAGACTTCGCCCAAAAGTACGGCGCACGCGTGGAGATCGTCAACTTCGACAACATGGATGAAGCGTTACCACGCCTGCGCTCGGGAGACGAATTCGACGTCTTCTTTCACCGTACCGATGTGGTCGGCAGGCTCGCTGCCTCAAAGCTGTTGCAACCCCTCAACCACAGCTACGTTCCGAACCTGAGCCGCAACGTCTGGCCCGTTTATCTCAATCCCTTCTACGACCAGGGTGCTCGCTACGGGGTCCCATACACCGTCTACACCACCGGCATCGCCTGGAGAGTAGACCGCGTTAAGGACGACATTGCCGCCCTCAACAACCCCTACGAGATTTTCTGGGACCCCTCCTATCAAGGCAAGGTGCATCTGCTCGATGACTATCGTGAAGTCATCAGCATGGCCCTGCTCAAGCAGGGCATTACGGACGTGAACACTTCCGATCCCGACACCTTGCGCAAGGTGTCGCGCGATCTGGCCACGCTTGCCGGCAATGTGGGCGCGCTCGACATCGATGCCTACTCAGACCTCCCACAAGGAGAATCCTGGATACACCAAGCTTACTCGGGCGATGTGATCGCAGCACAGTACTACTTTCCCGAGGGTGAGGACCCGAGCGTGATGCGTTATTGGTTCCCCCCGGATGGCACGGGGGTCGTCGCTAACGACTGCATTGGCGTCCCGCGGAAGGCTCGTCATCCCGTGCTCGCGCATCTCTTCATCAATTACCTACTCGATAACACGGTCGCTGCTCGCAACTTTGGATGGAACGGCTACCAGCCTCCGCAGATCCAACTAGAGCCATCGCTGTTGGTTGCTGAGGGCTATGTGCCCCCGCTCATAAAGAACACAATCACGCGCCGGCAAGCCTTTAATAGCGGTTTCATGCCGATGGAGCTGAGTCCCAGGACCGACTCGTTATGGCACAGCACATGGAAGGCGTTCAAAACCGATGTCGCAGTTGCCTAAAAACCTGAAGAGAAGCGCAATTGCGCTTCTGACGGTGGCCGCAATTGGGTTCCTGATCCCCACCGCCCCGGCCGGCGGCGCGACTCAAGTCGCCACGCTTTCAATCGAGACGGTCCCGGCGCTTCGAGGCATACCGTTTCGAGTCGATGGGCGACCGTTCGTCACCGACGGTCAAGGGGTGGCGCACGTTACCCTTCCGCAAACCGGTGTTTACGAGCTCGCTTCTCCCGAGCGCATGCTGTTGGGAGATGAGCGGCGAATCGAGTTCGCGCAGTGGTCGGACGGCGCCCTTGATCCCAGTCGACGGCTCGACACCCAGGTAACTACGCGACTCCAGGTTGGCTTCAACGTCGACTATCTCGTCAAAGAAATCTATCGAGACGAGGACGGTCGCACCTTGAGCCCGGAGGAGATCGATTCGGTCACCGTTGTGGATGACGCCGGTATGTCACGGACTCATTCAGGCGTCTCCGCGGGACTTGCCGGACCGACCGCCCTGCTCTGGCAGCGTTTCCCGCCCGGCACTCGCTGGCTGCGCGCTGTCCGTGTAGTCGATGGCGATCAAGGCCTGCGCGCTGAAAAGGTCTCTTATGAGGTGAGCTCCATAGTCGTCGAGGGCCGGCGCGCCGAAGTAACTGAGGATCCCTACACGCCCGCCGCCGGCGGCGGCTGGGTGATCGAGGCGCCCGCAGCAGGACGAAGTTACACACTGATTGGAGTTGCCGTTGCATTGTTGCTCGCCGGCGCCTTCTTGACGCTCATCGTCGTCCGCCGAAGACACGCGTCGCTACCAAAGCATCAGCTCGCAGGGACGCCCTTGCGGCATGCCGCCCGCAGGGCCTCTCGCGCCCCCAGCGACAACGAGAAGCGCAAGGATTTCGTCCGCGTCCTTCTTCGCAACGGACGAACCATCGAGGGATGGAAATCGTCATCGCCCGCTCCCGATGACTCCCAAGTCATGATGATCGACGTCACCAAAGTTCTTGGCCCCGACGGTTCGTTGGTACAGAGCGTCCCTCTCGACTCGTTCGTGCTGCGCTCGCAGATCGTCGAGCTAAGAGAGGTCGGCGCAGACAAAGCGCCGGCTCCCTCAACCTAAAGGGGTCACCCACCGGCCCGTTCGATCGCTGCGCAAAACTTGGCATACTCATCGAGCTCCTTCTCGAGCGGCGCAACGATCTCTTCTTCAGCCAGGTGATCGACTCCTTTCCGAAGGCGGCGACGCACCGAGCGCGCTCTGCGGGCGGCACCCACTCTCGCCACCAAACGTCCGGCGAAAGACGTGAGAATGCCGAGCAGCGCACCGCCTATGAGCAACAGAGTCGGCAGCGGAATGCGCTCGATTTCCGGTGTAGGAGGATCCGGAAGCCTCAGCCACGCGACTCCGAATAGAACGGTGAGCCAGATGAGGCCGGCGAGGGCTACTAGCGCCAAGGCATACTGCAGAGCGGTGGCCGCCGACCACCAGCGTGGCTCACGTTCCTCGAGGTCGGCCCCGGTGACCACCCGATCGAGGCGGCCGGGAAGCGCGCCGATGTGCTCGAATACGGCCCGGCGAAAGATGCCGGGCCAGGGATCGGACAAAGTGCCCGTGGCGCCGTCGACAAGCGAGCGGGTGGACGTCTCGATCTGCGCTCGTTGCACCGGCGTCGGAGCGGGAAG